>ONAK01000034.1 GCA_900315765.1 uncultured Prevotella sp.
ACGCTGCTTGTGAGGAGGTATGGGATAATGAATCTGAGTCTCAACACCATTATCCTTAAGATACTGCTGAAGGCGGTCGCGATGCTCACAAAGCACAGGGAAGATATGCCAAACGCAGTCGCGATCGCCACATTTTGGCATGCGAATTAAAGGATTCGTTACATTATTAATATATAAGGCAGCTATCTCCTTGCGACGCTTGTTTTCTTCATCCAAGTATTTAATTTTTATGTCGAGTATGGCTGCTTGCAGTTCGTCGATACGACTATTGCGCCCCAAGTAATCGAAAACATATTTGCGCGACGACCCATAATTACCAATTGCCCTTACCACCTCGGCCAAAACCTCATCACTGGTAGTCACAGCTCCAGCATCGCCCAAAGCACCAAGATTCTTGCCTGGGTAAAAACTGTGGGCAGCTGCGTGGGCCAACGACCCTGTTCGTTTTATATGTGAGGGGTGAGAAGTGAGAGGTAAGGAGGGGTGTGTGCAGCCGTGAGCTTGAGCATTGTCTTCGATTAACTTAAGATGATGCTGGCGACAGATATCCCCTATCCTATCGGTATAGGCACAACGACCATACAGATGTACAATCATGATGGCGCGGGTGCGAGGGGTGATGGCTGCCTCTATCAGCGTATCGTCAATTTGCAAGGTATCGATGGATGGCTCTACCAATACGGGGGTGAGTCCGCACTCTGTGATGGCGAGGATAGATGCGATATAGGTGTTGGCAGGCACGATGACCTCGTCGCCCTTCTGTATAACGCCCAGTTCGATGTAGGCACGAAAGATAAGCGTAAGCGCATCGAGACCATTGGCGCAACCTATACAATACTTTGTGCCAATATACTCAGCATAGTGCTGTTCAAACTGGCGAGTGGCTTCACCTTTCAGATACCAGCCACTATCCAGCACGCCACTGATAGCCGCACGAATCTCAGCATCATGCAACTGGTTAATAGCCTTCAGATCGAGATACTTTATCATAGATTGTATTGATAAGTGTCGTAACAAACGGCACGCCCACCAAAGCCCTCTTTCTGGAAGATAAGCGATTCGTGCAAATCGTCGCTGGTCTTGAAGTTGGATGTACCAAAGTCGAAATAGCGATACCCCTCAGCAGCAAATTTGTCGAGCAACGAAGAGAACAGGAAATCAAGTGCACCAATATGTCGGCCATCCTCTGATGCAGAGATATACTGCGTCTTAACCACAGCGCCATCGATATAGAGCACTGTTCCACCTACAATCTCGCTACCACAATAGACTGAGAACAAGCGTATGTTTTGAGGGAAGCGTGATTTCAAGAGCATGATTTCGCTGAGACTATGCACTGGTTGGGTATGATAACGCGCCATCAGATTAGTCTCAAGCAATTGCCAAAAGGGCAAAAAGTCGTTCTCCTCAACCACCTGTACGCCTGCTTTAGCAGCCTTCTTCACACCTCGGCGACGCAACTGCGAAAGGGGCAGACGATTATCGAGCATCACCACAGATGCCACGTCGCGCGACATCAACTGTGCCTTACATACTTTCGACAATGCATAGAGAGGTTCTTCGGATGGCAGACGGTGATAAATCCACGGAATAGATTTATACACCACACGCTTAATATGATCGATTTCGCGCAGACAATAGTTCAGGTCAGCAAACAACTCGCACACCTGTGCTGCAGCTATTTTCTTACTTAGAATCAGTCCGCCATAACTCAGCCCGCAATGACTGTAGAGTGTATCGTCATCGCGATGTGCAGGCAGCACAGCCACCAGTTTATCCTTGGAATAGAACATCAGCGAACAGTCGGTAAACCTTTCCTGATGATAATCCATATAGCGGCGATCCAGGAGGAAAGTGCCGTTCTTTGACTGAGCCACAAACTGATTCCACTCGTCAAATTCCCGACTCGAAAACTGATATTGCCTGATTGCGATCATTTCACCTGCTTCAAGAACTCGTCGTAATCATAGATATACTCCTCCTCGTTGAACAGCTCAGAGGCGAGTACTAAGCAAACGGCGCCACTCGAGAAGTCCTCGAGTGTGCGCCATACGCCCGTACCTATATATAAGCCTTGATAGGGATGGTTCAGGTGGAATGTTTGATGCTCGTAGCCATCAAACACCTCTACATCGAAAGAACCACTCACAGCCACAACCACCTCTTCACAGGTGCGATGGGCATGTCCGCCACGACGCTCACCCGATGGCACATCGTAAGTCCAGTAGACACGAGCGATATCGAACGGCACATTCTTCATCTCCTCGGCCACGGTCAGGTTGCCACGCGGGTCGACAATCTTTGGCAGATCTATGGTTCTTACTTTATCCATCCCAAAGAATCAATGCTCAAACTTGGTGTAAGGATCGGTACCCAGCACGGTCTTTGCCAGGCGCTTGGCTTTATCGCGCAGGGCGTTAACATCGTCGCCCACCTCACCATAACACAGAACCACACCCATACGACGGCCCTTGTGAGCCTCGGGCTTTCCGAAAATGCGGATGCGGGTGCGATCCTCCTTCAGAGCCTCCTCAAGGTTATAGTCGAGCAGGGTGCGATCTACTGGTGTAGAAGCCTCTTTTGGTGAAAGGATTACTGCCGATGCACCTGCATGCTCCAAATGGATGGCAGGAATAGGCAGTCCCATGACAGCACGGAAGTGGAGCTCGAACTCGCTGAGGTTGGTGGTGTGTCCGAGTGTCACCATACCAGTATCGTGTGGACGTGGTGAGAGCTCGCTGAAGATAACCTCGCCCTGCTTGGTAAGGAAGAACTCTACACCCCAGATACCAGCACCAGTCAGTGCCTTAGTCACCTTGGCGGCCATCATCTGTGCCTGCTTCAGTGCCTCGTCAGAAATCTTGTATGGCTGCCACGACTCACGATAGTCGCCTGCCTTCTGCACGTGTCCGATAGGCGGACAGAACAATGTAGGCCAACCGTTCTTCTGAGTAACGGTGAGCAGTGTGAACTCAGAATCGAAGTCGATGAACTCCTCGATGATTACCTCCTTCACGTCGCCACGAGAGCCTTCCATCGCCTCCTTAAAAGCCTGCTCCAGCTCATCGTCGTTGTGCACATAGCTCTGACCATGACCAGAAGATGACATCAGTGGCTTCACAACGCATGGGAAACCAATCTCATCAGCTGCAGCCTTAAACTCATCAAAGGTCTTGGCATAAAAATATTTAGCTGTGCGCAGTCCCAGCTCCTTCGAAGCCAGGTCGCGTATGGCACGACGGTTCATCGTGAAGTTCACGGCACGGGCAGAAGGCACCACCTGTATGCCTTGCTCCTCAAACTTAAACAGACGCTCTGTGCGGATGGCCTCAATCTCAGGTACGATGATATCGGGTTTGTGCTTGTTTACCACAGCCTCCAGTGCATCTCCATCAAGCATTGAGAACACCTCGCGCTCATCAGCCACCTGCATGGCTGGCGCATTGTCATAACGATCGCAGGCTATCACATACTGTCCTGCGCGCATTGCGGCTATCACAAACTCCTTACCGAGTTCTCCTGAGCCTAAAAGCAATATCTTCTTCATTATTTTACCTTTTTACTTTTTTACTTTTCAATTGTCTGTTTCAACATTTGCCACTCTGGCGTAACAGCCAACTTACGGATGCACTGGTCTATGCGCGCCATGGCATCCTCCTGACTCATATGGAATCCACGGGCTATCTCCTGCAGCGACTTACGCTCGCAGCCAAACAGTCCGTAGTAATGTGTCACAGCCTCCTCTTCCTCTGGGGGCAGCAGGTAGAGCAGATGCTCCAGATAGTGCTCCATCTGAGGCGACACGCTAGTGGGTTCGAGTCCGATACGCACCAGATACGTGTGCAGTTCGTGTAATAGATTATCTGTTGGCATACATGTTATCGTAATACTTCTGATAATCGCCACTGGTCACATTGTCGAGCCACTCCTGATTATCGAGATACCAGCGAACGGTCTTCTCGATACCCTCCTCAAACTGGAGTGAAGGCTCCCATCCAAGCTCACGCTGCAGCTTCGACGAGTCGATAGCATAACGCAGGTCGTGACCAGCACGGTCTGTTACAAATGTAATCAGGTCCATATCCTCGCCCTCCTTACGTCCCAGCAAGCGATCAACGGTCTTGATAACCACCTTGATGATATCGATATTCTTCCACTCGTTGAAGCCTCCGATGTTATAGGTATCGGCAATCTTACCCTCGTGGAAGATAACGTCGATGGCACGAGCGTGATCCTCTACATACAGCCAGTCGCGCACGTTCTCACCCTTACCGTAAACAGGCAGAGGCTTGCGATGGCGGATATTGTTGATGAACAGAGGAATCAGCTTCTCTGGGAACTGATAAGGACCATAGCATAAGCCAGATGATGCTCTGAGCTCGAAGCTGTAGTGGTGAATGGAGGCTTGATACCCTCTGGGTGTGTCAGCTCCAGTGCACCATATACCTCATCTGTAGAGATATGATAGAATCGCTTTCCCTCGTACTTCTCTGGCAGACTCTCCCAATACAGCTTTGCAGCCTGCAGCAGACTCAGAGTACCCATCACGTTGGTCTTTGCGAATGTGAATGGGTCCTTGATAGAGCGGTCTACATGACTCTCAGCAGCCAGGTGGATGATACCGTCAACCTTCTTGTCCTGCATCAGCTTGTAGAATGCGTCGAAGTCGCAGATGTCCATCTTAACGAACTCGTAGTTTGGTTTGTTCTCGATGTCCTTCAGGTTAGCCAAGTTACCAGCGTAGGTCCTATATTTTTTTGTTTTTAATCTCCTAATGTTATAACTTCTAAATCTTTAAATTCCTTTCCGTCGATGGTGAGTCGTACCAAAGTCCTGTCCTTATGCCAACCCTGTATGCCAGCGGCACCTGGATTGATGTGCAACAGGTTCAGCGTCTTGTCGTACTTCACCTTCAGTATGTGCGAGTGTCCAGCCACAAACAGCTGTGGTGGCATAGCATACAGTTGCGAGCGGATGCTGGGATCGTAGTTGCCAGGATAGCCGCCTATATGCTTGATGAGCACATCCACATCCTCACACTTAAAGCGATTCAGCTCGCGATACATCAGTCGCAGGTCGCCCCCATCGCAGTTACCGCATACAGCCCTGAACGGACGGAAGGCAGCCAATTTCTCAGCCACCTCAACGCTACCGATGTCGCCTGCATGCCAAATCTCGTCGCAGGGTTCAAAGTAGTGCAGATACTTATCGTCCCAATAGCTGTGGGTATCGCTCAAAATGCCTATTTTCTTCATATTCCAAAGCGCTTGCAGATAAATTCTGCGATTAGCTTTTCTGTAGCCTCAAGCCCCAGTATGCTGGCGTCGATACAGAAGTCGTAGCTCTCAGCGGCGCCCCATTTCTTACCCGTATAGTAATTGTAATACTGCGCACGACGAGCCTCAACACGCTCTATCAGCTTGCGGGCTTGCTCTGCATCAAGTTCCTTTACCTTCGACACGATACCTACGCGGAAATCCATCGACGCTGTAATGAAGATATTCACCACGTTCTCGAAGTCGCGCAGAATATAGTCGGCACATCGCCCAAGGAACACGCAGCTGCCCTCGCTGGCAGCCTTCTGTATGGCATCGCTCTGAAACTTGAACAGACTCTCCTGCGAGAAGTTCGAGCCATACAGACTACCGCCACTAAACATGGGCGACTGCATATTCAGCAGACCACGGAGGAAACCTTTCTTCTCGTCGTTTTGCTTAAAGAACTTCTCAGAGAATCCACTCTCTTTGGCAGCCAGATTAAGCAGTTCTCGATCATAGAACTTTGCTCCGAAATCCTGTGCCAGCATGCGACCAATCTCCTGTCCGCCAGCACCTACCTGCCTGCCTACATTAATGATTATATGTTTCATTGTTTCTTGAATTTCTTCATATACCACATCAGCAGGGGTATGGTCATCATAAACGAGCCGAAGTCGCTGGCTGGCATCGAGTACCACACACCGTCGAGCCCCCACATCAATGGGAACACAAACGCCATGGGCAACAGCAGGAACAGCTGGCGCGACAACGACAGGAATATAGAAACCTTTACCTTACCGATACTCTGGAAGAAGTGGGTGATGACGGCCTGCGATCCTACTACGAAGAACACCAGCATATCCAGTTTGATGCCTCGTGCCGAGAGGTTAATCAGCGTCTCGTCGGTAGTAAAGATGCGGGCTATCTGGCGAGGGAAGAGCATAGACAGCGCCCAGCCCACCAGCAGGATAGCCGTGGCACATCCAATGGCCAGGAACAGGCATCGCAACATGCGGTCGTATTTCTCAGCGCCATAGTTATAGCCCACAATAGGCTGCATACCCTGGCACACCCCCATCACAAACATAAAGAACATCATCGCCACCGAGTTGGCAATAGAGTAAGCACCCACAGCCATATCGCCACCATAGTGAACAAACTGGTTGTTCATGAAGATAACGATGACACACGATGTAGCGTTCATCAGGAATGGCGACACGCCAATAGCTATGATATTCTGTACAAGTCGCTTCTTCAGTTTATAGATACCACGCTTCAGGTGCAGCAGCTCGTTCTTATTAGAGAACAGATGCAACTGCCAGCACATGGCCATAGTCTGCGATGTTACTGTGGCAAGCGCTGCGCCACGTATGCCCCAACGGAACCACCACACAAAGGCGAGCACCAGCATAATGTTCATGCCCACCGTAAACAGCACGGAGTACATGGCCAACTTGGGTTTTCCTGCAGCACGCAGCACGGCATTCAAGCCAAAGTACATGTGGGTTACCATATTACCCAGCAGAATCACCACCATAAACTCGCGGGCGTAGGGCAGGGTGACATCGCTGGCTCCAAAGAATCGCAGAATAGGGTCAAGGAACAGCAGACTAACTGCCATAAACGCAAAACCTATTATCAGGTTCAGCGTAACAGTATTACCCAGTAGATTCTGCGCTACCTTATAGTCTTTCTGACCCAGTTTCACACTGATGCTGGCCGACGAGCCAACGCCCACAGCAGCTCCAAAGGCAGCACCCAAGTTCATCAGGGGAAATGTGATGCCCAGACCAGCAATGGCCTCCGGACCCACAATCTGTCCTATCATCGCACGGTCGATGATATTGTAGAGACTGGAAGCCGTCATAGCCACGATAGCAGGCAGGGCATATTGCCACAGCAACTGTCCCACAGGTTTCGTTCCGAGCGCCAATGCAGCTTCCTTGTTATCACTCATCTTATTATTATTCTTCATTTTCGACTGCAAAGGTATAAAAAAAACGGTAAACTTACAAACTTTTCAAAGAAAAGTATTACCTTTGCACTCGATATGCGAAAAGCCTTGATTGTGCTCAACCTAATCCTAGTAGCGCTAACCCTATCTTTACGCGCCAGCGCAACTGAACCTCCCAAGAAGAAATACCCTGGGGGCAAGTGCTTTATATGGCGTTATACGCTCGAGGACAAGCGCGAGTCGGGCTACACTCTCGATCGCCCTCAGCGATGGCTTTCGCACAAGAGCATCGAGCGTCGCAAAAAACAGGGATTGCCTCTGGATTCTACCGACCTGCCTGTAAGTACAGGCTATCTGAAAGCCATCGAGCGCATGGCATACGAGGCCAATCGCAACACCAAGAAACTCTCTATCGAATCAAGGGTGATAGGCACCAGCCGCTGGAACAACTCCGTTCTGGTGCGCTCTGCCGATACCACCTTGCTGCAGGCCATAGGCCGCCAGGCATACGTCAAGTGCTGCGAGCAGGTGTGGATAGCGCCCGACAGCATCGAACGCGTACTGAAGACCAAGGCCAACACCCATTTCAACTCGTGGGACAGTCTTAAGGGCAACATCTATGGTCATGGCCACGAGCAGATTGAGATGCTGAACGGTCAGCGCCTCCACAATATCGGCTATCGCGGCAAGGGCATCACCATCGCCATTCTCGATGGTGGATTCATGAATGTCGACCAGATTCCTGCCTTCCAGCATGCCAACATCGCTGGCACCAAGGATTTTGTCTATCCCAACAGTCCCTATTTCTATCAGGAGACCGACCATGGCACCAAGGTGCTGTCGACCATGGCAGTAAACGAGCCCGAAGTGCTTGTGGGCACTGCGCCCGATGCACGTTACTGGCTATTGCGATGCGAAGACCAGCAGACAGAACAGCCTGTTGAGGAAGACTACTGGGCCATGGCTGCCGAGTTTGCCGACTCGCTTGGGGCCGACATCATCACATCGAGCTTAGGCTATGCTGAATACGATAATCTGCCAGGCTATTACCATCAGTACGACCTCGATGGCCACACCTCTTATATCTCGCACACAGCGTCGATGCTGGCCAACAAAGGCATTATTCTTGTCAACTCAGCAGGCAACAGTGGCATGGGCCCTTGGAAGAAGATTACCTTCCCTGCCGATGCTGAGAACACCCTGACCGTAGGTGCCCTGAACCAGCAACGCATCAACGCCCCGTTCAGTGGCGTTGGCCCTACTCAGGACATGCGCATAAAGCCCGATGTGATGGCACTTGGCAGTCCTGCGAGCCTTATTTCTGGTCGTGGCGGTGTCATCCGCGACATGGGCACCTCGTTCTCTACGCCTATCGTAGCAGGTCTTGTGGCTTGTCTGTGGCAGGCTCTGCCCAATAAGACGGCCTTACAGATTATGGACCTGGTGCGCCAGAACGGCAGTAATCACGAGAAGCCCGATAACATTTATGGTTATGGTGCTCCCAACTTCTGGCGGGCGTATATGATTGGCAAGGCCAACTTAGAGGTGAGAACTGAGAATTGAGAAGTATGATTACTAAGAGATATTCTTTGCTGGAGCTTAATCGGTTGGTTCGCGAATCCATCGAGTTCGAGATGCCTGATGCTTATTGGGTAGAGGCCGAGTTGAGCGAGTGCAGGGAATCGCGCGGACATTGCTATATGGAGCTGATACAGAAGGATGAGCTTTCGGCCACACCAGTTGCCAAAGCCCAAGCTAAATGCTGGGCCAACAAGTGGCTCGCCATCCGTCCTTACTTCGAGCGCACCACTGGTCAGCAGTTGCATGCTGGCATGAAGGTGCTGCTGCAGGTTTGTCCGCAGTTCCACGAGGCTTACGGGTTCTCATGGATTGTAAACGATATCGACCCCACATACACCATAGGCGATATGGCCCGCAAGCGCCAGGAGATTATCCAGAAACTAAAGACCGAAGGCGTCTTCGACCTACAGAAAGAACTCCGCCTGCCCCTGTTCTGCCAGCATATCGCAGTTATCTCCAGTCAGACAGCCGCAGGCTATGGCGACTTTTGCAATCAGCTGGCCGACAATCCCTATGGCTTTCAATTCGAAACCCAGCTCTTCCCTGCCATCATGCAAGGCGAAGGCGTAGAACAGAGCATTATTGCCGCGCTGGAGCGCATTTATGACACGGATTACGATGCTGTCGTCATCATCCGCGGCGGTGGTGCCACCAGCGACATGAGCGGCTTCGACACATTGGCCCTGGCTGAGAACGTAGCCAACTTCCCCATACCTATTATTACAGGTATTGGTCATGAGCGCGACGAGAGTATACTCGATATGGTATCCCATGTGCGCGTAAAAACGCCAACAGCTGCTGCAGCCCTGCTCATCGAACACCTTAAAGAGGTTCTCGACATCATTGATAATTCGCAAGAGCTCATCACCCGATACGCTCAGCAAAAACTCTCAACTCTCAATTCGCAACTCGCGATTGTATCTGAGTCAATTCCCCGATTGTTCTCGTTGGTCAAGACGCGTCAGGAGTCAAAACTCGACATCTTCGAGCAGCGCATGCGCACCTCTATCGAGCGCCGCCTCACAAGCGAGAGTCACAAGATAGAGTTGATCAGCGAGAAGCTCAAGGCTCTCGACCCCACCCTGTTGCTGGCCCGTGGCTATAGCATCACCATGCTGAATGGTCGCGCAGTAAAAGATGCCTCCACCCTCCCCCCAGGCACCGAAATCGAAACCCGCCTAGCTAAAGGCACTATTCACTCAATTATAAAATGAAAGAAGAACTAAAATACGAGGCCGCTATGGCCGAACTTCAATCCATCGTCCGCAAGATGGAGAACGACGAACTCGACATCGACCAGATGGCCGAGCAGTTGAAACGCGCCCAGGAGTTAATCAAACTCTGCAAGGACAAACTCACCAAAACCGACGCTGAAATCAAGAAAATACTTACGAATCAGTAATTTCTTCGAGAATTATTCGTTGATTTGATATTAATTACGTACTTTTGCGTTCTAAATTGAAAGTTTTACATAGAAAAAGATATTGCAATATGAAAAATCTGGATTGGGGTAGTCTGTCATTCGGCTACATGAAGACCGACTACAATGTACGTTGCTACTATCGCGACGGCAAATGGGGCGAAATAGAAGTTTGCTCCGACGAGTATCTGAATCTGCACATGGCCGCCACCTGTCTGCACTATGGTCAGGAGGCATTCGAGGGTCTTAAGGCATATCGCTGTCCTGATGGTAAGGTGCGCATTTTCCGTGTCGACGAGAATGCCAAGCGCCTTCAGTCAACCTGTCGTGGCATTCTGATGCCCGAGGTAAGCACAGAGCTCTTCACAGAGATGGTTAAGAAGGTGGTTCGCCTCAACCAGGAGTGGATTCCAACCTACGAGAGTGGTGCTACACTCTACATCCGTCCGCTGCTCATCGGTACCAGCGCTCAGGTAGGTGTACACCCATCTAAGGAGTACTGCTTCCTCATCTTCGTTACCCCAGTAGGCCCATACTTCAAGGGTGGATTCTCAAGCAATCCTTACGTCATCGTTCGCGACTACGACCGTTCTGCTCCTCTCGGCACAGGTAAGTATAAGGTAGGTGGAAACTACGCAGCCTCTCTCTTTGCCAACAATCTGGCTCATGAGAAGGGATATGCCTGCGAGTTCTATCTCGACGCCAAAGAGAAGAAGTACATCGACGAGTGCGGTGCTGCCAACTTCTTTGGTATCAAGAACAACACCTATATCACCCCAGAGTCAACCTCTATCCTGCCCTCTATCACTAATAAGAGCTTGATGCAGGTGGCTGAGGATCTGGGCATGAAGGTAGAGCGTCGCCCTATTCCTGAGGAAGAGCTCGAGACCTTCGAGGAGGCAGGCGCATGCGGTACAGCAGCCGTTATCTCACCTATCAGCTATATCGACGACCTCGACACAGGCAAGCGCTACAGCTTTGGCGAGAAGCCAGGACCACAGTCAAAGAAACTCTTCGACACTCTGCGTGGCATCCAGTATGGCGAGATTGAGGACAAGCACGGTTGGACAACAGTAGTAATCGAGTAATCAGTAAATATCAACCATATGAAAGAATTACCTACACTCGGTTTTATTGAGGCAGTTAAACTCGCCTCAAGCCGTATATTCAACTTCAAGGGTCGTAGCCGCCGTTCTGAGTTCTGGTGGTGGATGCTTGTAGTGTTCGTTGTTGGTTTCTGCGTGTCGCTGTTCATCAGCAACATGCTTGTCAGCAGCCTTTGGGCCATCGCCTATATGTTCTGCGCGCTGTCAGCCACAGCTCGCCGACTACAAGACTCAGGCAAGAGTGCCCTTTGGGTTTACGTCAGCTATGCACTGGGATGTGTCTCAAATCTGTATGTTTCCACATCAGACGCCATCGCAGCCCTTATGGATAAGATGGACAGTGCCCATCCCAGCCAGGCAGCCATCGAGAAGATAGCGATGCAATACGCAGGCGATTTCGCCCTCATGGGCCTTTTGGGCTGTATCTTCATGGTGTCATGCCTCATCGTGTTCATCATGACTCTGATCGACAGCACTCCCACTGCCAACAAATACGGCCCCTCACCCAAATACGTTGAGGAATAATCAATAAAAATCATCCCGCCCAGAAAACGAGCGGGATGTTTTTTCTGAATTTAATAATTATATTACAGAATGAAAAAGAAACGTACTTTTCTATTAGCCTTCTTTACTTTAATCTTTGTTGTGTGCAGCAATGCCACTAACAGTGATAAAGACCAGCCCGTTAAGATAGGTATAGCCTGGCGCGCCGACGTGTCGTCGGAATTCTATACGAACGTTGTATGCGCTCTGAAAGAGGCAGGCGCAGAACCCGTGTTGCTGCCACAGGTAAAAATTAATGGTTTTGCACTTAACGGCGAGACCTTGCAGCCTTTGTATATCAATGAGTATGATTACTTGCTTCAGGAATATGCCGACATGATTAAAGCTCATGTACTGGCATCGAATGCCGAGGACGCCATCAAGGACGTAAAGGCGGTGGTGTTCACTGGCGGCGAAGACATCAGCCCTTCGTTGCTGCGCATTCCAGAGCCCTGGCACGGCATTGAGGCAGAGAAAGACTATAATGCCACACGCGATATGTCGGACTATCTGACGATGGCTTACTGTCTCGAGCGCGACATCCCGATACTTAGCATGTGTCGTGGTATGCAGATGCTTGTCGTTGTTTCTGGAGGCACTATCATACAAGATATTCCCACCTACTTTGAGCAGCAGGGGAAAGCTTATCACAATGAGCATCGAAACATGGTGGCTCCAGGACAGTACCGCGACTATGTTCCACATAACGTAGATGTGCTCGATCACTCATCATGGTTGTATCGGATTACAGGAAGCGACACCATTTTTGGCGTTCCCTCGTGGCACCATCAATGTGTAGGCAGCGTGGAAGGTACACCACTGCGCATAGTTGGCAGAACGATGACTGAAGGCATCAGCGTCATTGAGGCAGTGGAACGTACTGACAAGTCTTTCGCCATAGGTCTGCAATTTCACCCAGAGGCTGCTATCGTGAAACGACTCGATGGTGCAGCTAACGCCTTGCAATTCATGTCGTATAGCGAGGCCTTGGTTTATTTCAAGGCTCTGGTGGCACAGGCGAAGCTTCGATAAGCCCTGCTTTATGCATTAATGAACATAACCATTCTTCGATTATCTTTTGGCCTAACTGCAAAGTGCAACCAGACGGCTCCATACCGATTCTTCTCAATCAACAATTCATCAAAGTCCTGATTCGATTCCTTAGAGTACTTGATAAGAATGGCCGCGTAGCAGATAGCCTGCTCCATCCCCGATGTGCGAATATCCACCGCACACCCTGTCAAGTGGTTAGAATTTGGTGCCCCGCCAATCTTCCTATTCAACTGAGGACTACGATAGCCGGAGTTGATCCTGATAGGCTCTTCAGAGATCTCTCCACGCGCTGCGCTTGGTCGAGATGACAAGGGGGAAGGGGCGCTTGGTCGAGATGACAAGGGGGAAGGGGGTACGACGTACTTGTCGTTGTACCGCTCCCTCAACACCTCCAGCCAAGTGCAGAGGCGCTTCAGGTTGGCTATCGCCTCATGGCTTGGTATGTTATACACTTCGGGATGACTCTCGCTCTTCGTCATCTCCCCGAGCGTAAAGTGCTCGGAGAGTTTTGCATTACTATTCAACTGTACTATCTGTTCCATTTAATGTTTAATCTTTAATGTACCTGTGTACCTGCGTACCTGTGTACCTGCGCGCTCGGCTTTGCCGCTTGCCTAAGCAAGAAACTGCGTTCGCTTGTTCAGAATATAAGAACGCCCTTCTTCTTATAGAGAAATTTGGTGGTGCCATTCTCCACGAACTCGCCAGACTTTACTATGGCGCCGTCTTTCTGCATACGCTTTATCCTCATTCTTGCAGCATCATTACCCTTCAGATTAAAACAGCGTATAACATCTTCTGCCGAGAACTCCTCAGGCAATCTATTATAACCCTCAATGGTTTTCTGATGGTGACGATGTGTGGCACATGCATCGCGCAGCTTATCATCGAAATACTTTTCAGCAAGCGGGCCAAAGTAGTGACGCTGACAGGCAAACTGCATGTTGACTATAAGCTCTGCAAGCTTGTCGTCAATCTCATCAGTTTCAAACTCACCACACCAGTACTCACCCTCCTGATGCAGATCGCCCCAATGGCGCATCACAATGAATGGTGCTGAGTAGTTAATGCCATGGTAGGCACAGCGCTTAAGCAGCATTTCGTCAGCCTTTGAGTCATTGTCAGCAGCGTCTGCCATGCGTCGGGCTGTCCAGTCATACATGGTGCGAACTATGCGCTTGATGCTCAACTCACCCTTGGTTTTATCAAGCTTCTTAGCCCATTCAGCCAGACGGTTGTCGCTCTCATCATCAGTATCTTCATCAAGATTCATCATCTCATAATGAGTGCTTGGCAAGGGGATGCAGGTAAGGCGGGTTGCAAGACCAGAACCAAAGTTTGACTCATTCACCTTCTTTTTCAGCGCAATGGGCGTACCAGTGTACACATAGTTCCAGGTAACGTTGAAGTCTTGCATTATCGAGTCCATGTTGCTATAAGCCTGACCATCTTCCTCGTTATGGAATGCTTTAAGCTCAAGGTTCTGCTTGTCTATCCAACTACCGCCCTTCTGCACGCTCAGGGTATTATCAAGCTCTGTATCAAAAGTAAGCATGTGCAGCTGCATGGGTACACCATCCACATCCTCCACAGCGTTCACCATGTCTTGAATAAACTGCGCATTAGAGGTGCGCGAGGGATGAATTCTAACCACAACTTTTGGCTTTTTGGGCTTCTCCTTGTTAGCCCCCTTGGTCTTCATCTCCTCGCGGTAGCGGTTTATGGCATCCTTACCCACTTTATCAGCTGCCACTATTGGCGCAGCCAAGAACTCATACAATCGAGTCGCAAAGCTTTTACCTGAGGCAGGGTCGCCAATAATCAAGGCACTACTATTCAGGCGGCGGAGTTTAGATGGACGATGATAGAAGCGGTAAGTACACCTTGTCATCAAGGTCATCATCAAGGCTCCAGACACAACCAATGCTGCTGGGTATTGGTTCTTTTTCAAACCTTTACAGGCATCTTCCAACGCAGGGTAATAAGGGAACAGTTCCTCTATTTTCTCGCCCCACTCCCAGAGCCATTTATCTATCTCTTCCTCACTCATAGAGGCTTCATCCGTCTGCGAGCCCTGCGTAATCTGCTTCCATGTCTGCCCTGTCGCCTCTTCAATTGCATCTTGCATAACCTTACTGGGCTGTTGGTTGAGGTATTTCTTCTCCTTTTCCGCCATTCGCTCAGCGGCACTGGAAACAGTCTGTTCCACATTCTCGTTTCGCTCTTTGATGATCTCCTGCACCCACGTCTGCGCTTTGAGCGCTCGCAATACCTGGGCTCTATCTCCATCGAAGAGCACAAGCAAATCTGAGGCGAGTTTGAGACTTTCATTATGTCTGTTGCTGTCAGCCGCGCATGGCAACTTGCCAGCGTAACGGCAATCAATAATCCGCTGTACATCATATCCTCTCCATTTAATTATATTTGGGCACGGATTCTTGGACAAGCCAAGCGGCAAAGCCGAGCGAACACAGCTCTCTTTTTGAGAGACGCTGCTTTCAGCCGTGTCTTTATTTATAAAGCCGCGTTCATCCGTGCCTAAATTGTTCGGGTGCGTAGCCTGTGAATGACCGTCTCGATATAGAGCAGTATATCGCTCGCTAAACTCTTTGTTCTCATACGTAAACAGTTCTTTATCAATATACAAAATGTCAGCTTCTTTACAAAGGAAGCTCATTCTACTTGCATCCTTGCAGCTTTCATCTACCTCCACCCCAAGCACCTTCGCCATAGCGTGCTGATTGTCAATAAGATTTCCCCAATTAAGTCGAGCTTTGAATACTATCTTCAATCCCCTACCGCTGGGAGTGATATAGATAAGCACAATGCCTAATGCCTTTAGGTCCAAACCCTTCTCAATCCAGCCCTGATACAGAGTCAAAGGGTTTTCAACATGATCTATATCCATCACCACAAGTCCCGTCAATCGTGTGGCAGCCTGCTTGCGCCATGCACCCTTCTTTCCACTCTTAGATGTTGTCTCATCAAACGTAGCCTGGAAGATAAAGGCTGGCAATTTGCGTTTCAGCGAGGCGTCGCCTGTTTCTCGAAACTTATCAATATTCTCTTTCCATTTCTCTGCCCTGACGAGCGCATAGAACTGCGCTTCGTCAACGGGCAAAGTTGGATTACTCAAATTCTTCTGATAACAAAATCCCATATATCAAAAATTTAAACACGATCTACGATTTCTCTGTCAACAAGATGCCCTGTAGCAATTCTCATCTCACGCTCCATAGCAGTGACAATGCGCGGGACTCCGATCGACTTTTTCAGCGCACAATAGTACTTAATGCACTTTGGACTCTCCTTGAGCCACCCATGCTCCAGCGAAGCAAGCAACTTGTCCTTGGGTCGCACATAGCCAGGCTTTCGCGACTCGCGATTGTACGCTCTGAACATTATCTTACCTGTCACTGCATCGTAACGCAATGAACCTTCTACACACTTTCCTGACAAGAGGCACTCCAGCACCTCCATAGGGATTTCAATATATTTTCGCATATTTGTCGAATTTAGTGAGTCTTTGGCGGAAAAGTGAAGTTTTAGTTTGAGCTCAATTATATCCGGATACTTTTCCTCACCCACTTACTCGACTCTGGTTATAAAACTATTCTATAACTATTTCTTTAGTCAATATGTGGCGCACAACGCCCAGACCACTTCCTGCCTTGCTCATGCCGCAGCTTATCTGCCACTTGCTGCATTTAAACTTGTGCTGTACCTTCAAGCCCATCAGCTTGCACTGTCTTATACCCTCGTAGTCGATGGTTTTATGCTCGCACGATGCGCAGCAGCACTTAATCTCTATACCGTAAATATTCCTCGTCTTCTCCATATCTCTGTTTCATTTCTCTTATTTCACGTCGCAGCTGGGCTATCAGCTTTTTCTGCTCCTTCACTTGGGCGTTAAGGGCGTCAATCTCCTTTTGCATTTGCTTGGGCAGACTACCCTCGCGAGCCGCATCCATCAGGTGTTTTATCTCCCTGGTGTTCATTGTGTTTAGTCGCTCCATCCCAAGTCGGATAGCTATGCCTTCAACCAAACCCGCAGGCGTGTAGTACATAAACTCTTCTTTGTCAATAGCCAGCGAATAACCATTCTGGCGTGTTGTAACACTTACTTTTAGATTCATCATTTTTACATAGTTTTTTAATATTCATCATCCTCTTCTTGTTGTTCTCTCTTTATTCCGTGTTCTACGGCTATCATCGTGTAGCAGCAGTCAAGCACATAGTCGGCCGATGGGCAGCCCGTGGTTGTTACCACATGTCCTAGTGCGAAAAAAAGTAGGTCTTCGGCCATCTCGCGCTGCATCTCTTTACAGAATCCTAACAGTTGCCACCTTAGCAGTTCCATCAGCTCCTGGCTAACCTCGTCTTCTACCTGAGCCATAAATCCTGCGGCTACCTTATCAATAGCATAGTTGCCACTCATGTCTCTAGCCACCACATCTTCAATCTCCGCGTAGTTCTCTACATAAAACATTCTTCTTTTCATTTTCTCTTAATTCTAAATTTTAAATTCCAAACTAAAAATTGCATTGCCTTAGGAGGTTTTATTTCCTTTTGGCAATGCAAAGGTAGAGATAAAAAAGCGCGTCAAACGGCGTTTCCGTATATGCGTATTTTTCGCGTATTTTATGCGTATTAATTCTTTCTAATGCGTATTCTGTGCGTACTTTTCACGCCTCATCACCCATTATTTCGCACTTAATTATATTCCAGAATGTGTCGCACAGGTCGCTCATCGGATTATATTTAAGCTCATAGTAAGCCTCATCATCAGGAATATCCATCACGCGTCCAAAGTTCTTTATTACATTCTTGTTAATCTGCAGACTTTCTGGCCATCCTTCTGGAGTAGCACTCATGGCAATACTCAGGAAGTTATATTGCAGCAGTCCGCCATCCAGCCTGTCACGTATCACCTGATAGATAGCCTGCCACTGATTCTTGAATCTGAACATCTTGGGATAATTAGCTCGCAGCGAGCCAAGGCATGCGCGCAGCATGTCAGTACGCTCATCTGGCGACATACGGCGATACTTCTTGCGTATCTGGTCCTCTATGCTTACACGATACTTAGTTGATGTAGTCGAGCTATCCTCATCCATAGTTGGCACAGGGAACTTTCGCACCTGATAGAACTCACGTATCTCATTAGCCTTATTAATAAGATATGTAAGTCCGTGCATGCATCCATGCGCTAACAGCGAGCACACATAGTGTTCGGCCAGTGCGTATGTACCCGCACTCATAGCCATAGTTACCAACTGATCTTCACGAATTCTCACTCCATCATGCCAGATGTACTGGACTTCTTCTTTTTCATTTCTCATTTTCTTTTCAGATTAATGAGATGGTTTCGGCCTACTCCCCTCTCTTGGGTTCATAATCTTGTTTTTACGGAGCGCAAAATTATAACAACCGTTTTAAACAAACGACAAAAAAATCCGACCATTTCCGCATTTTGCGAATTTGGTCGGAAAAGTTCCGTAAAGTTCAGAAAAGTTCCGTAGTTTTGGCTTAAATATCCAAGGTTTTAAGTTTTAGAAACTTCACTTTTGCACTTCTATAAAACCCCACGTTTTTATATCCATTATATTTTGGATTCAAGAATTCGCTATATTTACTCTTCGATACGATATACTCACATCCGAAGACTTCTACAAAATCCTTATAACTCGGTTTGTCCATAACTCCAGCATCAATTGCAGCTCTTAATGGACATAATATCGTTTTAGCAGTCTTTCGTCCCTTCGTAAGTTCGTAAAGCAAATCGATAACCATTGTCGCTTTTCGCAAATCAACAAGAGTGCTTGTAAATCGTTTAGAGGCTAAGATTGCGTTATCATCGAAACGCGCCTTTCTTACTTCCTGCTGGGCAGTATCGGCGATTAGTAAATTTTCTATCTGGCATCCTATCACGGCGCATGCGCTCATCATTGAAAACTCATCACGCCCACTAATCATGTTGCTCGCTGGCACCACGGCCAGTTTCTCTTGGTTAAGACTCGTGTTCAGCCCCCTGCACACAATATCTACCAACTGTTGTGGAGAGCTGAACGCCTTCTCATTCTCCTCCACCACAAAACTCATACCCTCTTTGCGGCTCACTATCACCACCGTGGCAAATTGCCTATCCTCCCAAGGATATCGGTGCCAAAACATGCAATCATCCTGCGACACATATCTATTGGCAATTTTCATCACTGCTACGCCATTATCTGGCTCAAACAGGCAGACATGCGAGAACACATGCTCTCGACTTTCATCAGTGAAAAAGATTTTTTGGTTCTGTCGTAGGAAGTCTTCTCTCGTCACTTTCGAAAGGACTTCCTGTGGTTGTAACCCATCCGGGTTGGCATACCATATCTCCTCGCTTACGAGTTGAAATGGGATAATTGAGTAATACATTTTAATTTGAGTTTATTAGTTGTGAAAAATAAGAGCCCCACTAATGAGACTCCTCAATATCAAGCCCAAAGTTAGCGCTTTTCTTCGATACAACAAAGGCATTTCCACAAAATTATTTTTGCCATTAACTTTTATCCCAAAACCTTTGGTTAAATAAATAATATGTTGTACCTTTGCAATCTAAAAAATTTTAGTTATGGTTTATGGTTGATTAATTTAGTTTTTAAGTTAATTAGTAAGAGGCTAGCAGTGATGCTCGCCTCTTTTTATGTTGCATATTAGGTAATATTATAAGTATTTTAATATCGTCTCTGGCGATACTTCCATCTTAGTTACTGCACACATGCCTGCGCCCATATCTTTTACGCTGGCACCAAGCAGATATACATCGTCGTCGATAAATAAGAAACGGTCGTGATTCCGCTGTGGCAACTGAATGAATTTGATTTCACGATACTGCGCGTTGTGCTTTTTCAAATCTACAAGAAACGGCTCGTAATAGCGACTGTGAATTGTAGTCTCCACCCCATCAGCTCGTTTATCTAGGAGTGACAGCACACGATCATCTACAAAGTTATCTATCAGCACTATGCGCTGCTTAGCACTACGCACCAGGTCTGAAACATAAGTCCATGCATCCCACACACAACCTGTAGCAAAAATCTGCTCAGGCAAGAGCTTTGGCGATTGCTCGTCCATTTTGGATAAGATTGCATTGATTTTATCATCTGTCTGTTCCATCCATAGTTTGTTCTCTATTTGCTGCCTTTCCACTCTATCAAGACGCTGAAAAATATGAGCATTAGCTGATATATAGCGACGCATACCAACAAAAGCATCCATTATTCTGATGCTGGTATCAACTGCCTTTTGACTAGTCACAACAGCCGATAGCATCGATATTCCCTGTTCTGTAAAAGCGTATGGACAAGAAGTCGAATGTTTTAAACTATTGAACCGGTCGTATTTTGCGACCAGTTCCTTCATTTCTAGTTTTGAAAGCTGAAATCGAAACCGTTCAGGGAAACGAGCATCATTTCTCTTTACTCGTTCGTTAAGGTGCTTAGTTTCCACCTTATAAAGCATAGCTATGTCCCTGTCTATCAGCACTTGCTGGCCTCTCACGACTACAATTAGCTTAGCGATATCTATCTCCTCATCAGAGACTTTTTCTATCGGATTATCTAACAGGTCGTATTTTGCAACCGGTTTCCCTAACTGGTCACAATTTGTGACCGGTTCTGCCTCTTTTTTCTTCATTTTATTTATTGCCATTGATTAATTCCATTATTTAAGTACACAAAGGTACAAATAATCCCGCACCTAACAAAAGATGCGGGATGGATATTAAGACTATTTAGCACTAATCATCCATATCCAGCGAAGCCACAAAATCATCATACGCCGCTAATTCTTCACGATACGCACGATACTCCGCTTCATCAAATTCATCATCATCGCTACTACCTCCTGCAGCCCCATAGCCCTTTTCCTCCACAGCACTCTCCGTATTCAAAGACTTGCTGTATGGCTTACCATAACTCATCAGTTCCTTGAACACCACAAATACGAATACTGTTACAAAAATAATCAATAATATCGCCATCATAAAAAATGCTATTCATTGCCCAATACAGACAATATTTCTTCCTTGATAAAACCTTCCTCCAGTTCCTCCACTTGCTGAAGTACATCCTTGCTTAGTTTCACTCCCACTTCGCGAGAGTTCTCGAAGATGCTGTATAGCTTATAAAGTTTTGTCATTTCTCAATCGTTATTTGATTCATAATCTTCTTTTGTAAAAGAGGGTTTCGGATCAACAACAAGAACTTCATTGAAAGTTAGGCCATAAAGCTTGTATACAAGTTTATCAATTTTACCGATTACATTAGTAATATCAGCTAGTGGATTCATTTTCAGCTGATTCTCTATTTTATTGACATAATTAACTATCTTCGTTTGAACAACTTCGTCTGCCATTTTTATAGGTATTTCAGATAGAGGCGTTGCCGTCAATTCCAAAGATTCGCCTTTTCTCTTTCCACGATTATATAACCAAAAATAATACAATTTCGAATTTAGCAGCCCAAGAATGTACTTTAAAAGATAACCAGGTTTGGGATTCGTAAGATAGAATACGTCTGAAGCAGCATACCATTCTATGTTATTATAACCAAAAGTATTTGTTTTACTTCTTTGAGGACAGACAATCTTTTCACATTGGAAAATCTCTGGATGTGATGTTCCACGATTAAGGGTAAACCACTGATCAGTTTTTTCGTTTAATGATTGACGCTTAGCAATCATAATTGTTCGAAATTCTCTTAAATGCTCGTATATTAATGGATAACGCCTTGACAATTCACTTTCTGATTTGATATCCTTTCCAATAAAGAGAATTGACTTTTCACTTTTTGTTTGAGTAAAATACTTATTGATATCTGAATTTTTAAAAAAGGGTTTTAATAACTTTGACTCACATCCATCTTTATTGATAGAATCTAAAATGTGAAGATCATGTTCATTTTGGGTAGATAGTACAAATATACCATCACCTTTTTGAGCCTCTATCACATACGTCTTCTTATGTTTCTCAGACACAAAATCTGCACCACTAACGATTCCCTGATTAATGTTACAAATTTCTCTTATTGTCTCATTCCCGTTTGATATTTTCTTCAATATTATTTCTAAAGAATTGTCTGAACAAGAATCAAGACGAATATAAAAGCCATCTCCATCAAATAGCTCATCTTGAGATTTAACAGAGTAAGATGTCTTATCATCTTTAGCATTTATAATATCAGCAAAAAGACGTTCATTTAACGCACCTTTTCTATGTACATCAATTATTCTACATTTTGATTTATCGTTTGGCGATAACGATTTTTTAAATAAAGTAATGATATTGTGTTGTCCAAGTGCATTTTCAAAGAGTTTCATCTCTCCTAGATTTATTAACCCTATTATACTACAATCAGAATTTAGATGCTTTCTCAATTTTATTGCGCCATCTGCAGTTATGTAATAATTTGTAGTTATGAATGATGCTATACCATTTCCCTTTAATATATTAATAGCTTGATGAAAGAAGAAATAGAAATAGTCCATCTTTCCGATGAAATATTGATTAAGTGAACCTTCTCTTACTTTTGCAAAGAGAGCTTTATGCTCTTTCACTCCAATATATGGTGGGTTACCAATTACTATATCAAAACCACCATTATCAAACACATCAGCGAACCATGTATGCCAAAGGAAGAATTCTGAATTATCAGCAATATCAATTTTTGACAAATCACCATTGTATGACAGGGCTTTGATTTGTTTCTGTACAATATCACGCATGCTCTGACGCAGATTTTTCTTTTCCTTCTTGTTTGTCTCACGGTAATACGATCGCCTCAAACCAATAACTTGGCGGCGTAAAACATCAACATCGTCCTCAAATAATGTCATTTGAACTGGGCCTTCAACATTTTTCTTACTATGCATGATAGTACTTAGATCAAAGCCATTATAATGCTCTAACAACGAATTGCCACGCATAATTTTAAAATCAAGGTTTGGCAAAGCCTGAGGGGTTTCTTCATCTACAATCAGAGATAACCAGAAACGTAGACGAGCGATATCTACGGCGCCTTTTTCAATATCTACTCCATAAATATTATTCTGAATGATGTGTTTCTTGATTTCTGCGGCCTGGTGTTGGCTGATGCCTTCTATGGCTGTACGGCAAAGAAATAGTTCTTTAAGCAGCCCCATTGGGAATGCACCAGAACCAATTGCTGGATCACATATTTTGACGTCCTTCAATCGCTGGTCTATATCATCTGTAATATTGCCAAGTGTAGCACTGTCGTGATTTGTTACAAACTGACGGATTGCCTCATTAGTAGCCTCATCATCAATATCAGTCTGCAGATAAGCTATCAAACTCTCACGACACATATAGGTCACAATTTCCTTAGGCGTATAGAAGGCTCCTTTATCCTTGTTGTCCTCAAGCAGGTTCTCGAAAATGCGGCCTAACATTTCTGGGTCAACACCAACTTCTGCATCGTCAGGATCATTTTCATCTATGGTAAAGTTATAGCTACTGAAGAAGTCGAGCATCTGCTTCATATATTTAGCTGGCAGAGGGAAGTTGGTTTCGTCGGAAGCATCACGTTCGAACAAACCACCATTGAGATATGGAGTGCGATATTGTAGCAGTTTTTTCTCATCCTCGCTGTTAAGGTCGTTGAAGAGAGCTTCCAACACATTGTCAACAAAGTGGTCTTTGTCTGCAGTCTGAGCAAAGAGATTCTGGATGAATTCCGGATCACCTGTACCCCATTCTGCATTGGCACACACACCCAACCAACCTTTCTTTTGTAGGAACTGAAGGAAAACAAGTCGTCCCATCAGTTTTTTTACATAGTCGCGGACTGCTTTCTCTGGATTTGGGAAATGATCGAACTCCTGCATTATTTTATCGCAAGGTTCTCCTTCTAGACGTTCCTCCCATTTATTAGCGACCTTAACCATTCGCTTACCCGTAACATAGAAGATGATATTCTCGTAGTTTTTCTTATACTCATCAAAGAACATATCGCTGACAGCATCTACAGAGAATGCTTTCGTCAAATCTTTTAAATTCAGAGAACTATCTTTCAGCTTTTCAAACTGTTGTATAGCCGTACGGCTACGATGGCCTTCACCAAGCAAATAGGTAAAGCGTTTTGTGTCAGTAGATTCTTTTTTGTAAGTGCCGTCTTCTGCAAAAGTCCACGATTCACTGACATAAGAGAAACGAAGTACACTCTCATTATTGCGATAACAAAACATAAAAGCACCAGCATGTATTCCTCGCCAAGCAGATGCAAGCATATCTCGTATACCACGACGATTACGTTCTATATCAACACTATCGCTCAATTCTACTTCATAAACAGCTATCGTCTGTTCATCACTTAGCGTAATCTTACCAAGACACAAAGCACTCTTAGCAAGTTTACTGCTTGTTTCAACTTGGAATGGCTGCTGCTGTAAATTTGCACGACTTCCAAAAATGTCGTGAAGTAACAATTGCCAGTTCTTACGATTGTATTTAGATTCTATAATTGATTTGTAGTCCATAGTTCCGCATTATTTGAATGATTCTGAAAGAATAATAACAGCTCCTGTTTCTTCCTCAGCCTTTTGGGCTTCACGATAGTAAGCATTGTATTTATTGGCCATATCGATTACTTGTGGCAAAGCGTCATGGATTGTCATTCTGACTTTACCATTGGTGCGCTGAAGCTCTTTTTGAATACGCTGCAAGCGCTTGGCGATATAGGTAATAGTTCCACGTTCAGCCAAAGACTTCAGCTGGATAATCTTCAAACGAGTCTCGGGCTCGTCAACAAAACCTAATACGCTGTTCAGCAGATTGGTTGCAATCGCCACCTGGGCGCCAAGGTTTGTGCGTTGTTGATGATTACTTTCTTGTTCATGAATTTCCTCTGTTTTTGTAGTCTCAAACTTTTTCAAGGCTTTATCCACATGGTCATGATGCTGGGCAATACGTTCTACCTTGGGTTCCTCTGGCTTTGCTTTGAAATAGTTAAGTGCATCAAGCACTGACAATTCTCTTGCTTCCTCATCGCTAACCAAATAGAACAACTTACGGAAGTTGGTCTTTAGGAATACCAGTGTGTCGTTTGATAATGTGACGCCATCCACTTCTCGCGGCTCTCGTCCTGTTCGACTACGAAGCGAAAGACGCTCTATACGATTATACTCACGACGATGGTTCTGATATAAGTCGCGAAGTTCTTCATAGAACGGCAGCTCCAAATTACGATCACTTTGTTGCTGTTTCATACCCTCCTCAAACAGTTTATCCAAATCACGATCAATAATCTCGTCAGTAGAATAAATCTGATTATCTTCGCCAAAAGTAGTATGGAAGGTCTGAATCTTACTTAGCGCAATCTGATTGAGATTAATCTGCGCATTACCCTCACGTGATGGATAGAACACGTAGTTGTAGATAACACCAGCTGTAGAACCAATACGATTAACACGTCCTATGCGCTGCATAAGTCGAGTTGAGTTCCATGGCGTATCGTAGTTGATAATAATGTTAGAGCGATGCAAGTTCACACCCTCAGCCAACACATCTGTTGTAAGAATGATATTGTAGTCATTCTTCTTGTCTTTCCAGTTGGCGTCAAAATTCTCACGTATGACTTTAAACTGTTGATTGCGATTCTGCGAAGAAATAACAATCACATCACTTCTATCGATACGACGCTTTAAATATTCCACAGTATCAACAGACTCAGAGAAGACCACCAACTTTCCTTCTGGATTACGATCCTTCTTGAAAAGTTCATGTTTCAACAAGTCCTCGAATTTGGCGAACTTAGAGTCGTCGTCGTCGTCAATATCTTCCCAGTCGTTGCACATCTTTTCCAACAATTGCTGGTCATGGCGTAACCTATCAATGTATTCTGGATTAAAGTCTTCACGCTTAAAGGCTGCATTCTTAGGATTGGTCTCAGCCTTTTGGTTCATTTTATCTTCAATCTCTTCCTCGCTACAACCGGCTTCTATCAGGGCATTGATATCCAAATCGGGAGCAATAATAATCTTGTCATTCTCCCACATATCTATCATGTTCTGATTAGCTTGACGGAAAGCTGTCAATGATTTATAGAAAGCATAGAAGCTACTCTCCAATCGCTTAACCAAACCATTCTTACGAATACCAGACAAACTGCGGCTGATAACTTCTGCATTATCATATAGACCAGGAGCAGCATCCGGATTAAGATATGCAATAGCCTGATAACGAGCATAGGTTAATTCCCTGTCTAACGTTACCATCGCTTCTTCGAAAAGATTGGCCAAATGGTGATTCAATTCATATTCCCTTTTGATAGGTCGTTCAACAACAGGGAATCCACCTACATCTTTACTATATCGCTTCACGCCTTCGATATCAGTTCGAGTACGGCGAACAGTGATTGGCTTTATTACTCTATCTCTTACACGTTCTGCCAGTCGCTTAAACTTCTTGACATCAAAATTCTCTTCTTTTCTCAATCTTTTAAACTCCACAATCAGAGGCGAGAAGAAAGAGGTCAGGTTTGGCACACCATCGATAGTACAATGACGCGGGTCTTGGAATAGCAGTATTTCGTTATAAAGATCTGCTGGCGTATTGTTCATTGGAGTAGCAGAAATCAGCATCACCTTCTTTTTATATCCAGGAATATAACCTGTTTCCAAACGTGGCATCTTACAGATTTCCTGCAACTGCTGGAAAGCTCCAGTAGTATGATTTCTGAACTTATGCGCTTCATCGACTAATATCAAGTCATATTCATCTGCATTCCAATATTTATAGTCATCCTCGTCCAATACCCTATTGAGGCTTCCATTGCTAATGAAACGAGCATATTTGTCTATACCAAAGTCTTTGAACGTAGTTATCCAGTTTTGTTCAACTGCAGGAGGAAAAACTACAAGGATTTTGGTATGTTCCCATCCGTTTTCGATTAGGAACTTCTTTGCTATCATCGTAGCAATGACTGTCTTTCCAAGACCCACAACATCGGCTAGGAAGAAACCATCGTAACGTATCAACTTCTGATACCCCTCTATTACAGCATCAAACTGATAGTCGTATTTGGTATACCCTTTTGGCATATCAAAAGGATTAGTATCATCTGTTGCAAGAACACGGTCAGAGAAGTATTCCATCAACATCTTGATGTATAACTCATACGGAGTAACATCTCCATGCAAATATGTACCACCTATTGTGCCATCTATATCATCAGCAGTAATGGGTACACCTTCAGATTCCTGCCAAAGCAATTCAAACTCATCTTTAGCAAATTGAACCTCAGGATATTGAGTCAATTTTACATTAAACTCATATTGTTTCTCTTCTGAGATGCCTAACCCATAGCCACTTAAATTACTGCTTCCAGTAATAGCGCAACCAAGCATATCCGAATCATAATTATCTGGATAAAGAATATAAATCTTTGCATGTATTTTTCTTGAAGGATGAGCACGCATCTCCAATTTACCATCCTTCATATCCTGCAACATCTGCAGTATCCCCTCTTCTACTTGTTTAGTATATCTAGAGTTCTCTATATCTGCTTTTATCTGTTGCAAAGCGTCTTCTTTGACTTCTTCTTCCGCTCCGATAAATAGTTCTCTATGTTGGGCCGCACGAGCTATATATTTATCAACATCAATACCAATAAGCACTCGTACTTTATTAATACTATCAAGGAAAGGACGCAAAGCAAAATAACCAGATGCACGTAGGAAACCCACTACAGCATCAAGATTCTTCACTTGAGGATTCTTTTTCAAGAAATTCTCAAACTGCTTCATCAAAGTATTCCCATCTCTGTTAGTAAAGAAGAGGGAGTTAGTTGAGTTGATATCTGTCATTATTTGATTGATAGCTATTGTTCAATGGCACCCAACTATCAATCACGCCAAAACGCAAAAAGGGCGTGATGCACCTTCTGCGTTCAGCAAGAGGCAAGCCTCGCATTAGTACCTCTGTCCCGCTTGTAATGCACCACGCTTTAACGTGTGCATTGCTACCCAAGCGGGAACAGTTTACCCTATACGAGTTATCTGTCACTTATTATTTCGAACTTGTTATACCAATTAAGTTTGCGAGGCTTTTTGGCTGAACGCGAAATAATAGCGAATGCTTTATATTTTACCAACAAAAATCATACCGGCGCCTCCTCTGAGGCTCAAATATTCTGCCGTAGCAGCGTCGCGTTACGACGATTAGCCAATACTTGATTGCAAAGTTACAAAAAGTTTTTGGATTTACAAGCGGAAAGGGAGAAAAGTTTGGATTGGGGCAAGAAAAAAGCCTCAAAACAAAAAAAGTCCCAAAATATTTGGAACTTATTGAAAGATTTCATACTTGCTTTCGTAGCAAGATTTTTTCAAGCTGGACCTTTCTGACAGCCATACTAGGACATAGCTTTCGGGCTATGTCCTTAGCTTTTCTATAACATCGGATATTAGCTGCTTTATTGTTTCTTTATCGGCAGCTGTATAAGTCTCGGCTTTCAAAACAACGGCCTTTTCGCGATGCACAACATAGCACTCACTGAATGAGCCATCAGTAAAGTCTTCGTGGCGACCTAATAATCCAGATATTATTTTTTTTGTTTTCAGAATGCTTTCTGACATATGCATATCAAAATCAAGCACCACAATTTGGCATCCTTGTTTCTTGGCTTTACGAAATGCAGATTTAATACCATTTTCGCTTTCTACGCCCTTACGATCGCCAAGTTTCCCGTTGATTGTATATTCGGGATTCTTATGTCCAATGGTTAGCAGATGTTCATTGATAATGATATACATATCATCAAAACATCTAAGTAATACTCTCGCTACGCGGATGTTATCATTAAGCTCCGTCTGGTCAGCACGCACACTGACCAGCAACCTATCGCCAAATATCTCGTCTTCTAAAAATTCTGTGTTAAGATTCATAATGCAAAAGTACAAAAAGTTTTTGGATTAACAAGCGGAAAGAGAGAAAAGTTTGGATTGGAGCAAGAAAAAAAGCATAAAACAAAAAAGTACCAAAATATTTGGAACTTATTGAAAGATTTCATATCTTTGCACCGTCAAAGGTTCGCTTTTGACTACGCCGCTGAGTGCGGGGAGCAAGGCTTTATCGATACTGCTCCATTTAAAAGTCACCTTCGGGTGGCTTTTATTTTTCATATTTTCTTCGAA
>ONAK01000112.1 GCA_900315765.1 uncultured Prevotella sp.
CTGGCACCCCATGACGCTAACAATACACCAACCCATATATCCCGTAGGACAGGGTCAGGAGAATGTTGACGCCACACTGCGTCAAGCTTACGACTCAGTCATGTCAGCACTTGACCCAAAGTATCAGGGATTTGTAGAGAATCCTGATCAATGATAGCACGCGCTCCATACTTATTCCTACTGCTTATCATGGTACCCGACTTGTACCTTGATATGCACTATTGGCGCTATAAGTTTCCTTTGGCTAGGCGAATCATATACTGGCTACCTTCCATCATACTGGTAGCTTATACACTGAAGCTTACCTACGAGCCGGAGTTTATACCAGACAACCCCAACAAAATATACATTTACTTATTACTGTTAGGACTGATATCAATTCCCAAGTTTGCATTTATGCTGTGCTCCATCATCGGTCTATGGATGAGTAAACTGGTAAGGCTTTTCAAGAAACATAAGCATAGCAAGCCTAAAAACTACGGAAACCTTGTCGGCATCATCGCTACCATACTTATATGGTATGTGGTGCTGTATGGTGCATTTGTAGGATTCCAGAAACTGGAGATTAATCATCAGACTTACTCATCGCCCGAACTACCCAAGGCGTTCGACGGCTATAAGATAGTATTGTTCTCTGATGCCCATGTAGGCACCATGAAGGGCGACAGACAATGGATGCTGAAACGCGCCGTTGATGCGATGAATCAGGAGCATGCCGACCTGATAGTGTTTACAGGCGACCTGCAGAACGTGAAACCCAAGGATATATACGAGCACACAGAATTGTTGGGTTCGCTCAGCGCCAAAGATGGTGTTTACAGTATTCTTGGCAATCACGACTACGATAAGTATATGCACCCAGTGGCTGAGCGCAGAGTACAACAGTGCAAAGAGACCATCGCTTTGGAAAAGCGTATGGGATGGAACCTGCTACTGAACGAGCACAGAACAATACGACGAGGCAATAGTCAGATAACCATCGCTGGTGTGGAAGACAACTGCAGCAATAAGGGCTATCCAGAGCGCATCGACATCAAGAAAGCACTGAAGGGCGCGAAAGGTTTTATACTGATGCTGGCACACGACCCAGGTGTGTGGCGTGGAACAATCATACCTGACGGAAGATCGCAACTGACTTTGAGCGGACATACGCACAACATGCAGTTCTCGCTGTTCGGATGGAGCCCCATGTCGGCACTTGGCAAGGAAATTAACGGATGGTACAAAGAGGGCAATCAGTCGCTCTTTGTTACAGCCGGCTTAGGTGCCCTCATCCCATGGCGCTTTGGCGCCACAGGCGAAATCGTAGTACTGACACTAAAGAAACAATCATAAAAACAATAACAGAATATGCCTCGCAAGACAGACGGAATAGAAATCGAAATACATCCTCGCCCAACGAAAGGCGAAGACGGCAAACCTTTGCTCTACGTGCGCCCGGCAAAGGGCAGGAAAAGGAGTTTTAAGTATCTCGACGATTACTGTACCAAATATCGCGGTGTGCGGCCTGGCGAGATACAGCAAGTGTTTGATGTTGTGATGGAAACTGTTGGCCGTTGGGTATCAGACGGCTATCGCGTAGAGACGCCATTCGGTTCGTTTGCCCCTAAGCTGAAACTGCTGGGCGAGCATACCGATCCGAAGACCATCACGGGCAGGGATATTGTCTATGCCGGCTTGGAATTCATTCCTTCGAAAGACTTTGTGAAAGAATGCGGCAAAAACCGTGAGGGCTATCGTAAGAGCGACGCTCCCGTGGGCAACAGCCAGATGCACGATCCTAAAGCTATGGATGCGGCTTTGGAGCGTTGTCTGAGACTGGGATATGTGACAATTCCTGAGTTTATGATCTACAGCGGACTGAAGCGCGATTCAGCCAAGACCTATCTCGACAGCCTCTGCAAAGGTGAGCATCCCCACCTTTGGAAGGTGCGCGAAAGCCGCCGCTGGCTCTACTTCCCCAAGAAACAAACTCCAAAGGAATAAAAATCAGAATCGAGCGGGCGCTCCTATATAAAAGGCCGTTCGCTCGCAGACATAAGGGCGCCCGCCCGCATTGATGCGGCCGAGCGTCCTTTTCTTATTACTCTGGGGTTCTCTCCCTGTTACTCCGTAACGCTTTCCTTGTTACATAGGCATACTTCCCCAGCTAGTACGTATTCCTTCCGTAGCCACTGCTTTGGCGTGTCAGTTAGAACGCGCCAGTATCTGTGTCCTTGTTCAGGAGCTTGCGCTTCAACTTCAGGTTCTTACCGCTGGAGAAGTCGTAACTGAAGCCAAGGACAAACATCGACTTGTTGTCGTCAATCCAAGTCTTGTTAGTACTTTGCAGAATACTTGTGGGCAGACTATAGCCAGAATAGCGGGCACGGGTCAGAAAGAAATGGCACCTTGCAAAGATGCGCAGTGGTTTCTTCTGCCAAAAGACTTGGAGATGTGAACGGTTCTCGCCAGTATTAAGCATGGAACCGTTTAGTCGCTTTGCTACAATCTTTCCATTATAGCTGGCTCCCCAATGCCCCTTGTGGAACTCGATGCCGTATTGGAAAGGGACTGCCGTATGGTGGTAGTATCCGATAACAGGACTGCTGACAGTCTGATAGAGCACGTCACACTGTATAAAGAGTGTAAGCATATCATTGCTCAACGGATTCAGGATCAGTTGCCAAGTTGTACCAAGGTCTGAGGCATAGTTGGCATTCTCCATCATGCCTACGATATACTTTGCGCCATTGATGGTCTGTTCGGTATAATACGTGCTGATGGGAGAGTCGTGATAGATATAGCCTGCAATGGCATTTAGCTTGAGCCACTTTAGTTTCCATCTGGCGATAATCTGTGTCGAATAGTTATTGTAGCTCTTCAGGTCTGGATTACCTATCGTCATCACATTTGGAATCACATGACTGGCATTGTTGCTAAGCTCTGAGATGGTGGGGGTCCTGGTCCATGATGAGGTCTCCCATTGAATGCTCAAGCTTTTGGAGGGATTAGTGCTCAGCACCAGCTTGGGTGTGAAGAGCCAACGGGAGTCGTGGGCATAGTCGTTGTTCTGCGTCACTTGCTTCGCGCCTGCTCCGATGCGGTACATTAGCTTCTTCCACATGCCGCTATATTCCGCGTATATATAATGCTGATAACTGGCTGACGAGTAATCATAGTCCCTGTAGTTGGAGAGCACGTTGCTGATGGTGGCCTTCGAACGTCCGAACGTTCCGCGATAGCCAAGGCTGAGATTGCCCGTCTTCCACTTTTTGGTGTAGGCCAGCTCACCGATGAAAGAGTATTTGTTGTTCTTCTGGTTCACCTTGTCTGTGAGCAGACTGCTTCCGTCGCTTAGGTCCTTGTCTGCTTTCTCATTCTCAGAGTCTACGTGATAATAAGTCCCCACGAGGTCGATGGCGAGCTCCTGATTCTCGGGCAGGGTCTTCTGGAGATAGATATTCAGGCTGGGCCCGAATGTGTTGGCACTGCTACTGAATGTTCCTTCGCCTTTAGTATTGGTGTTGGCGGAGTTGATGGTGATGTCCTCAGATCCGTCGCTATGATAGTGGTTGAAGGTTGGTGTAGCTGTTAACTGCACGGCAAAGTCATTGGGTTTATTATAGGTGTATTTGATGACAGGGTCGCTCCACGTATAGCCGAACTTGTCGTGGCAATGGTCTTCGTAGTGGGTTTGCACCCCGTTTAGGAGATAGTCGTAGGTATGCTCACCATATCGCTTGGTGTAGTCTCTGAGATTGAACGTATAGGAGAGAGACAGCTGATGGTTGCCAGAGGTCAGATTCAGGTAGGCTTCATCATTGCTGAAGCCTGTTGTGAAGGCTGTGCAGGCTTCGACACCTGCGTTCACGCCATTGTCCATCCTCTTGGTGATCACGTTGATCAACGTACCTGCATCAGCATAGCGGGCAGGGGGAATGTTGTAGTATTCCACTTTTGAAATTTTATTGGCAGGAATACCTTTCAAGTCGATGTCAGAGCCGCTGATACCATTAATCAAGATTTTTACATCACCGCCATCCATGCGCTTAATCTTGTTATTAATGGGGTCAATCTTCAGATCTTCCACATGCTCCAACAAGTCGCGTACATTACGGGCTTGCCTGATCTGCTCAGTTGAGAAGGTATGTACGCTCTTGTCCACGTAGTTCATGATATGCGTGCCATCCACTGTTACGCCTTTGATGGTGTATTGGGCAGGTTTCATCTGGATTCTGCCGATATCGCCCACTTCGCATGTGTGGGAAATGGTCTCGTAGCCTATAAATGAACACTTGACGATCACCCGATAGGCATCTGTGGGTATCACGAAATCGCCTGCCTCATTGCTCACGCCACCACCGATGAGAGAGGAATCGGAAGGGTTGAGCAGTGAAATATTGGCATAGGCGAGTGGATGTTGGTGCTCATCAATCAGGCGGCCTTTCAAGTGTCGCTCCGTCTTGTGGGTACACTCCACGAAATACTTCTCACCGTCTCTGACGATGCGGACTGGATAGAAGCCGACAACCTTCATCAGGGCATCGTCAAGGCTGAGGTGCTCTAATTGACAGGTAACGGTGAAGTCCTCTAAGTCGTTATAGACGAAAGATATCTCGTGACGATTTGTGGCTGTATTCAAGTCTTCGAGCACACGACTTAACGACTGATTCTTATAGTTACGTGTTATTTTCTGCGCTTGGGTCATGCTTACTACTGCACACAGCAGTAGCAGAATATATAGTTTTCTCATGATGGTATTCTGCTATTATCAAGGTTTCACAATCAGTTTGTCATCCTCGAGTACAAGGTTCACGTGGTCGAAATGATTCAGGTCATCCATCACATTTTCTATCTTATCTTTCAGTTCCCACTTGTAATAGAGCCTCAGATCATGGGCCTGCGCATTCTGGACGTCTGCCACCTTATTATAATATGAGGCCAGTTCGCTTACCATCTCGTCGAGCGGCACATTCTCGAAGATGCGGGTCTGTGGGATGCTGTCTGTGATTTCCTCTGTGGCTTGGTTCTGCCTCTGTGGCTGCTGAATTGAAACACGCGCCTCTTGAGTCGGGGATTTCATATTCTCAGCACACCAATGAATGCAGCCGCAACCTGTATCCAGCGTCGTTGTGGGGCGATAGCAGTTGTTTCTTTCGCCGTTACTTTCTCGCTGAAAATGGCATCGGTGGCCCGTACCATCTGCTCGTACAGCTGTCGGCACTCCTCGTCAGTCATCAGCTGGCGTATCTCTTCTTCGGTGTAGCGCTCTGGATGCTCCTGCATCTCTAAGAGGCGCTGTAGTTTCTCTTCCTGTGTCATGGGTTGAATCTGTTTTTGAGTTTTGTGATAGCCTGAGAGAGATGTTTATAAACGGCGGCCTCGCTAATGCCCACCTGTTCCGCTATCTCGCGGTACTTCAGCTGCTCACCGTAGTGCATCCGGAATACACGTTGGGTCTGCGGCGTCAGTTCTGTCTGAATGAATTGCTGGTACTGCTGGAACATTTCTTCCTCTTCGTCACGATTATCCTCCTCGCTGTCATCAAGGGGCAGGGCTCGCCTCATGCGTTCCTGCAGTTTCATCCTTTTCAGGCGGTTCAAGCAGTAGTGCAGGCGGTACAACTCCGCCACCGTTTTATCTCTCTTCGGCATTTCTTTTTTTGTCTATTTATAAGACAATCATATTCTCATTTTCCCAACCCCTACAAGGAAGGAAAATTCAAAAAAAGTACAAATTGCAAAAAGAATAGCCACATTTCCTACAGATTTGCCGCCAGGAACTTGCGGGCAACTTCTGTGGGGAGACCGCGACGATGGGCATAATCAAGAAGCTGGTCTTCGCCAATCTTGCCGATTGGAAAATAACGGGCTTTGGGGTTCGATATCATCATGCCTGATACACTGGCATGAGGTTTCATTGCACCACTCTCCGTCAATCGGATGCCAATCTGCTTCATGTCTATGATTTCGTCGATGAGGAAGTTCAGACTGGTATCGGGCAACGAGGGATAGCCCACTGCAGGACGAATGCCCTGGAACTTCTCTATCAGCATATCATCGATGCTAAGATTCTCATCCTTGGCATA
>ONAK01000001.1 GCA_900315765.1 uncultured Prevotella sp.
ATCCACCAGATAGGCCGTCTCAGGGTTACGCTTCATCATCTCCGTCTCCAGTTCGTCCTTCTGCTGTCGCAGTTCCTCCAAGTCCAGCTTCTGCCCTTCGAGCATCGTGCTCACGCCCTGCACTATCGGACTCATCACGCTGTTCATCGTGCCGAGTACCAGCGACGGGAAGAGCAGGATGCAGATGCCGATGGCGAACGGACGCAGCATCGGGAACACGTCTATCGGCTCAGCCCTCGCCAGCGACTGCCATACCCTGTAGGCGATGTAGAAGAGCGCACCGAACCCGGCCACCGCCCTCGCCACGCCCGTCATCTGTGAGCAGAGCGGCATCATGTCGTCGTACAACTGGCGCAGGATGGTGTGGATGTTGTCCGTGTCGATGATTAGCAATAAGTCTGTCATCATGTCACTCGCATCTTTGGTTTACCAGTACTTCTCCGCACCCTTGCCATAGAGTTTCAGCACACGGTCGAGGTCGTGCTTCTTCTTGGCACGGAGGTACGACACGGAGATGTTCTTGTTGGTGTAGTAGTTGACGAGGTTTCGGTAGTGCTTCATGTCACGGTAGCACTTGTCCACCACGTCCATCCTGTCCTTGTCGGTCATGGAGAGCGTCGAGATGTTCACGACCGTCTTCAGTTCGTTCAGTACGCCCGTCGATTCCTCCAGCAGTTTCGTGTAGCCACTGGCAATCGCAGACAGTTCCTCAACGGAAAAGTTCTCGTCGTTCATCATCTTCTGGAACGAGTTGACGTAGATGTCGGTGATGTCGCCCACCATGACGATGGTCTGCTGCACCTTTCGGGCATCGCGGACCAGGTTGTTCACGCTCTTCAGGGCATCATAGTATTTCTTGCCCTGCTCATAGATCTTCACCGTCTCCTTGAAGTTGTTGATCATGTTTTCTGCGGTCGTGGAGGTCTGCACGATCTCACGGCAGGAGTTCACGATTCCCTGTGCCAGATTGGTAGGGTCAACGACCGTCCACTGTGCACTGGCCTTGCCGACGAACAGCGTCATGCAAAGGCTCATCATTACTAATACTTTTGTTCTCATTGTTACTTTTGTTTTTTGATTGGTTTATGACATGGTGCATGGCTGCACCGTTTACTTACTCTCTTCACGCCGTTTGTCGGCAAGTTGCTTGATGGCACCCTCGATGTCACCGCCCAGCTTCTCCGCCAGACGCTGCACCTCGATCTTCTCGGTCTCTTCCGTCGTGTAGGCCAGGTATTCCTCCGGGCTGACCTCGGTGGCATAGACCGCCGACTGCGTACCGCCCAGACCTATCCACACCTCCTTGTAGAGCCGTGAGGGATTGTTGGCCTGGTTGATGCTCAGTATCTGCCCCTTCTCCTTCTCCGTCAGTCCGAGCAGGTTCTGTATCTGGTCGAACTTGTTCATGTACTTGCGCTGGTCGAGCAGTATCTTGCAGTCGGAGTTGTTGATGATGCTCTCCTTCACGATGGGCGACGATATGATGTCGTCCACCTCCTGCGTCACTACCACGGCCTCGCCGAAGAACTTTCTCACCGTCTTGTACATGTAGAGCATGTAGGAGGCCATGTTTGCCGAGGTCAGCGCCTTCCATGCCTCTTCCACCACCAGCATCTTCCGTACTCCCTTCAACCGTCGCATCTTGTTGATGAATGCCTCCATGATGATGATGGTCACCACTGGAAACAGTTCCTTGTTGTCCTTGATGGAGTCGATTTCAAACACGATGAAGCGTTTGCCCAGCAGGTCGATGTTCTCACGCGAGTTCAGCAGGAAATCATAGCGACCGCCCTTGTAGTACTGGCGAAGCGTCGTCAGGAAGTTGTCGATATTAAAATCGTCCTTTCCGACCTTGATGTCACGCTCCTGCATCTGCTGACGGTACACGTCGCGCATATACTCATAGAAGGTGTCGAAGCACGGCACGATGGTATGGTCTGCCTGGATCATGCTGATGTAGGCCGACACGGCACTGCCCAACTCGCCCGATTCGGTCTTCGTGACTTCCTCGTTTTCGCTCTTCCAGAGCGTCAGCAGCAGTGTCACTATCGAATCCTTCTTCTCCACATCGAACACATAGTCATCCGTATAGAACGGGTTGAACGAAATCGGATGTTCCTCGGTGTAGGTGTAGTAGATGCCGTCCTGTCCGTGTGTCTTACGGTGGATCATGGCGCACAGTCCCGCATACGAATGTCCCGTGTCAATCAGCACGACGTGGGTGCCCTGCTCGTAGTACTGGCGCACGACGTGGTTCATGAAGAATGACTTTCCGCTGCCCGACGGCCCCAGTACGAATTTGTTGCGGTTGGTGATGACGCCTTTCTTCATGGGCAAGTCGCTGATGTCGATATGCAGCGGCTTTCCCGTCAGTCTGTCCACCATCTTGATGCCGAAGAGCGAGAGCGAACTGCGGTAGTTCGTTTCCTCCGTGAAGAGGCAGACCGCTGGCTCGATAAATGTATAGAACGACTCTTCTGCAGGGAAATCACCCTCGTTGCCGGGGATGCCAGACCAGTAGAGTGTAGGGCAATCGACGGTGTTATGTCTCGGCATACACTCCATACTGGCCAACTGGCTTCCGATGTCATTCTTGGCGTGCTTCAATTCCTCGGTGTCGTCGCTCCATGCAATGACGTTGTAGTGGGCACGGACACTGACAAGTCCCTGGGAGTGCGCTTCGTTCAGGTACATGTCTATCCACTCCTTGTTGATGGCATTGCTTCGGCTGTAGCGGCTCAGCGACTGCATGTTTCTGGCCGTCTTCTCAAACTGCTGCAGGTTGTCGTCGCTGTTGTCGATGAGCACATACTGGTTGTAGATGTGGTTGCAGGGTAGCAGCAGTCCTACGGGACTGGCGAAAGACAGGCGGCAGTCGCTTCGGTCTGTGCTCAGACGCTCGTAGCGGGTGTCGGTATGCACCTTGGCAGGCAGGTCGTTCACGTCGGAGAGCGTAAAGAGGCAGAGACGGTTGTCGCCAATCTTCATCTCGTCGGGACAGAGGTCGATGTCCTGCAGCGAGGCGTTATCTTCTGGCATCAGCGACAGGTATCGCTCTATCACCCCTGCCTTGCGACGGGTGCCGACAATCTCGTTGTCGGTCAGTTTGCGCAACTTCACAAATCCAGAGTCGTTCATGATGCGCTCGAACTGCTCCACAGACTCCAAGAAGCGGCAGGACGTTTCCCTGTTTAGTTCCTTCGGGATAATGTGGCCACGACAGAGTGTTGAAAAATTGCTCTGCATGCGGTTGCGCTCCCTGGTGGTCTTGGTCAGGAAGAGATAGCACGAATGCTTCAGGAATGGACGCTCGTTGAAATGTCTCTCAAAGCTCCGTGACAGGAAAGTCATATCATCCTTCTGCAACTCCGACTTGTAGGTCTCTCGGATGAACCAGTCCTGCTTGTGGACGATGCTGTAGTCTGGCAGTACCTTTATCGCCTTGCACCAGCAGCCGTGAATGGTCTCGTACTCCTGCGAGGTCACGGTGTAGAGTTCGGGCAGCGTCACCTCGAAGGCGACGGTCAGGTCTGCGTCCTTCGATACGATGCAGCCGTTCTCCACCGCCAGCAAGGGCAGCTTGTTCTCAATAGTCGTTGCTTTCAGCGTATTCCTCATTGTCGTTACACTTGTTTTTGATAATCAGGTACGGCTTGCGTCGGTTGATCAGGAAACGGGGATGCTGTCTGTTGGCCATACGCTTCATCAGACCATGCTCCCCATAGCGTCGGTTGAGGGCGAAGGTCAGCCAGACCTGGACGGAGGCAGACACGACACCCGTACCGATGCACACCCACTGGTTGACGCCAGCGAGATAGAGGATCACGAAGAGGACGAAGACTGCAAGCAGCCCGCCCGCGAAGATGAAGAGATACTGCGCCTTCAGCCCCTTGAACTCAACCGACTGGCCGATACCCTTGTTGATGTTATACTCAGCCATTGGTCGGACAATTATTACTCACTATTGTCTTCCTTATACCTTATTATTATATATAGGCTTATAGGAAGAACGAGCGCAGGATGGTTGCTGCCACGATAAGGAAGATACAGGCACCGAACCATGAGGCTGCGGTCTTCGAGGTGTCGGGATCGCCGCTGGAGAACTTGCCGTACACCTTCACGCCGCCGATAAGTCCCACGACGGCACCGATGGCATAGATGAGCTTCGTGCCCGGCTCGAAGTAACTGGTCACCATGCTTGTTGCCTCGTTGATACCTGCGAGGCCGTTGCCCTGGGCCATAGCGGTAGTTGTTGCTGCAGCAATGAGGGCTGCACATGCTACGAGCTTCTTGTTAGCGAATTTCTTTACATTCATTTTCATTTTTCGTTTACGTTTAAATTGTTAATACTGTTGTTGATTGGTTGGATAATTGTTGGATTCAGTGGTTGCAGAAACGCACGTCTATCCGTAGTCTCTCTGTTTCATTTTTCTTCTTGTCGTTTATTCGTTACTGTTTATACATAGTCGTGGATATTGAAATCCTCGAATCTCTCAGGGATGGAGAACGCTTCCTTCGGCTCAGCCTTTACGTCATTCCTGTCTGAAACAGCATCCTCTATTGGCTTATTCTCGTACTTGTCAAACAAGTCGTTGATACGATCACCAATATGCGGGAAGTCCTTGGTGACGGTGTCGAACAGTTCTGTGCCCTCCAGCCCTTTGAACACCTTCACTACGGAACGTTCTTCTTCCTCAGACATATCCTTTCTGCCCACATTCTTGAAGGCAAGGTCGATATCATCTATCGTGGCACCTTCTGCATAAGGTTCTTCAGGCTCGTCAGGTTCGTCGAACAGATTATTGAGTTGTTCCGTTGGCACCTGCTTCCAGACTTTCTTCTGCTCAAATTCGCAGTCCTCAGGGTTCACTGGCTTGGCAATCTCCTTGCCGTCCTCTGTCATCTCGCCTTTGGCAACAGCCTCTTTTCGTTTAGCCTCTTCCTGTCTTTGGCGCATTCGCTCCATCTCAGCCTTCATGTTGAAGGAACTTTTGCCGATGATGTCCGCATCTTCTACTTTAGGCGACACTTCTGTTTTTGGACTTGCTTGCTTCCCGCCATGTGCAGGCTCCTTCTGATAGTGATTGAATATAGCCAGTTCATAGGCGATAAAGGCCAATATCCCAATGATTACGATGGTTGCCATTTGCCATGCTTTATACGAGTGTCATTGAAACTGTTCTGGAGCAGACGGTCAATCTGGGACTCGTACCGCATGAAGTGGTCTGTCAGCACCATGTCCACGTAGGAGGAAATGTTCACGTCCTCAATGTTCAGGGCATTCACGATGGAACGGATACGGTCATGGTAGGCATCACGGAGATAGGCAGACTTACCACGTCGTGCAGCCTTATCCATTGGAGGATTGGAGAATAGGTTCATGTATTCCTCGTCAAGATTGCCCAGCGGTGCAAGATGGAATCTTTCATCATCATCCGCTTTTACGGCGTTGTGGGGATGTTCATCCGGCAACTCCTGTACACGGGATTTGTTTTTCTGACCTTTCCATAGAAGGTAGGTCTCTGCTGTTACTATAGCATATATTATCAGCAGCAAAATGATTTGTAATGCTGTCATTGCGTTTGATTGTTAATACGTTTGAATGTTAATACATTTAATTGTTAATACGGTTGGCCGTTAATACGCTTGAACGTTAATACACATCATGATAGTTCTTATTATACAGTTTCCTGATTGGTTCCTCGAACTCCTCGAAGTGGTGGGCGAAGATGTTATCAACGTAGGTCGAGATGTTCAACTGATTATTGCCTATCACACTGATTATTCTCTGGATCCGCTCATGATACTCAGGCCGCATATACACCATCTTCCCTTGTCTTGCCAGCGTTTTCATCATTGGCGTATTGATGAAGTGGCTCAGAAAGAACTCCTCCGGGGAACATTCTTCATCTGGGATATTGTCAGGACTGTCATCTTTCCGCACTTTTGGTTTTGGCGGTTTTGACTTCTTCTGTCTCTGTACATTCTCCTGATTCCGCAAGGCATCCTCAGTCTCTTTTTCTTTCTGCCGGGACAGATCTGGCGGAGCATCAGGACGGATACCTTCGATGATGTCATGAAAGTCAACCTCTTGAACGGTATTCTTGTCCATTGCCGTCAACCGTTAATGATTCCCAACACCTCTTCTGCCAGTTCCCTGACGTTGCTTCCTCTGATAAGCGTCTTATCCGGCGGGAACAGCGTCGATCGGAATAGCGGACGGTTTTCCTCCTTCTCACCCTCCCTGCGGAATCGCTTGCTGTCAGGTACGAATGTCTTCAGGGCAGAAAGGCCAAGTTCCGCCATCACTTTGTCGTAGATGTCATAGAGTCCCGTCTTCTCACGGCCGTCCACCATGTTCCATACGAAGTACAGACCCTTGATGTTGGTCTTGCCCGTGGTAATCATGTGGTCGTTGATGGCCTTTGCAAATGCGAGGGAACTCTGCATGACCACACGGTCTGCAATTGCCGGACAGAAGATGTAGTCCATCGAGGCAACCGTTTTCAGCACTCCCTCGTTGTCCATTGTGCCAGGCAGGTCAAAGAAGATAATCTCAGGGGCATTCTCCATCTCCTGAAGTTTTCTGGCAGCATCAATGGCATCCCCGGGACGGCTCATAATCACAGGGTAGGCTTTCTTTTTGATGCGCTTGAACTGGTCGAAAGCCTGTTTGCGAAACTGCTCATTCTCTTCAATGGTCTTGAAGTCGCGTCTGCGCATCTCATCGATGCTGTACTGCGGGAAGTCACAGTCAATGGCCCCAACATTGATTCCCTTCACATAGTGCAGATAGCTTGCCATCAGCACCGTCAGCGTTGTCTTGCCAGCCCCTCCCTTTTGTGTGGAGAACGCGACGAATGTTGTCTTGTTCATTCTTTCAGTCATTTGTTTATTTAATAGGTTCAACTTATGTTCATTATCACATACGATCGGCTTTATATGTTGCCAGTCGTGAATATGTTTCATTAGGCTCATAACCGTCTGTTCAAACATTCAAACGTTCAAATGTTCAGTCATACAAACATTCATATGTTCGGGCAGTTTTACATCTGACCAGTTGGCTCAGAAGCCTTTTGACGGTGCAAAGGAACGGCTATTTTGCCAACCAACCAAATAAACAAGGCATGTGTCCCCGGAAGTCCCATCGAAACAGGGACATTGAGGACACCACCCAACTTTTTTCTTACCACCGTTTTAAAAAGGTGTGAAAAAGACTCATCGAAAATGCAGACCTTTGCAGCCGCAAATGCCAATCAGTGGGTGACGGATATATCGGTTACGACCGATGTTGGTCTATTGAAGCGACTAATCCGTCCGCAAGGCGGATTACTTATGCCCGCAGGAGCATAGCAAGATGTCTTTTGAGTTACTCAAAAGGTTTCGGGTAACCCACGAAACTCCCATCTTGCCCTTGCAGGGGGCTGGGGTCTGACTCCGAAGTCGTCATCCCCTGATTTAGAAAGCGATAGTAACGTATCATAGATAATATGGAAGAAAACAAAAAGAAAAGGACGGGTCGATACCCGAAGAACAACAAGCGGATACACTGTGTTATGGTTCGTTTTGACGATGTGGAATGGGCAAGGTTCCTCACGCTCTACGAGCAGTCAGGGGTCTATGCCAAGGCCGTTTTCGTCAAGTCGCGCGTCTTTGGCGAGACGTTCAAGGTCGTGAAAGTCGATAAGACAATGGTTGACTTCTACGAAAAACTGTCATCATTCCACGCTCAGTTCCGGGGGGTGGCGGTCAACTATAATCAGGTGGTGAAGGAACTGCGAAGCCACTTCTCAGAGAAGAAGGCAATGGCCTTGCTCTATCGTCTGGAGTCTATGACCCGCCAGATGATGGAGCAGGGACAGCAGATCGTGGCATTGGCAAAGGAGGCTAGGGAGAAATGGTTGCAAAGATAACGATTGGGAGTTCCCTTTTCGGTGCCATCAAGTATAACTCCGACAAGGTGAACATAGGAAAAGGCCAGTTGTTGGATACAAACAAAGTGTTCAACAACGGTAATGGTAAGGTCGATGTTGCACAGGTGTTGGCAGACTTCGAGAAGCGGATGCCCAAACAGATGCGCACGGAAAAGCCTGTCATCCATATCTCACTCAATCCCCATCCTGATGACAGGTTCACGGATGGGGAACTGACACAGATGGCGCGTGAGTATATGCAGCGTATGGGATATGGTGACCAGCCTTATATCATCGTCAAGCATGAGGATATAAACCGCCATCATCTGCATATCGTTTCCATTCGTGTGGACGAGCAGGGCAAACGCATTAACAGCGACTTCACTAAACGGCGAAGCCTTGCCATCCTCAGGGACTTTGAACAGAGATACGGACTGCATCATGGCAACAAGCGAGAAGAGGAAAGCCTGTCCAACCGCATCCCGCCAGTCAATCCTTTCGAGGGGGACATCAAGAAGCAGGTGGGTAATACAATCAAAGCCGTGTTCCACGACTACCAGTTTCAGACTATTGGCGAACTTCGCGCACTATTGTCACTCTATAACCTGACTGTCGAAGAGGTAAGGGGTAATGTCAGGGGTGAGGACTATAATGGACTGGTCTATTCAGTCATTGATACCGACGGCAATAAGGTTGGCAATCCGTTCAAGTCATCCCTGTTTGGCAAGTCCGTTGGCTATGAGGCATTGCAGAAAAAGGCCGCATTCTCGAAGAAGAACATCAAAGATAAGAATCTGATTGAGCCGACCAGAAAAAACTTGGAGTATGCGCTTAGACGGACTTACGACAAGGAGGAGTTTGTCAGGATGCTCAAAGAGAAAGGCATTGATTGCGTCTTCCGCTATACAGACGAAGGCAGGATCTACGGTGCTACGTTCATTGACCATCGTACCCATTGTGTCCTCAATGGTTCCCGGATGGGCAAGGTTTTCTCTGCCAATGCGCTTGAACAGCACTTCAATACGCCGTCAGAGGAACAGATTCCTTTCAAGGAAAAGGAAGAACAGGAGGAACAGCCGAATACTGGCAGCACATCGGCAGAAGGACTTCAACAAACCACTTCTCACGATGAGCAGGAACATTACGAAAGCAAAGGCGGTTTTGCATCATTCCTTGATGCACTTGACTTCCTCAATACTGACAATCCTGTCACTGATGCAGAGGAAGAGGCATTCCGTCGCAGGTTGCAGCGCAAGAAGAAAAAGCGTCGTGGCCCGAAATTGTAAATAAGCTGATTTTATAACAATTAAAACAAAGAACTATGCAACAAGAAGATGATTTGAGGGCATTGGCGAAAATCATGGATTTTCTCCGTGCCGTGAGTATTATTCTCGTAGTGATGAACGTCTATTGGTACTGCTACGCCAGTATCGTGGAGTGGCACCTGAACATCGGTGTGGTTGACCGCATCATGATGAACTTCAACCGTACCGCAGGGCTATTTCATTCCACACTCTACACAAAGCTATTCTCTGTTCTTCTCTTGGCCCTGTCGTGCATGGGAACGAAAGGCGTGAAGGAGGAAAAGATTACTTGGAAGCACATTGGTATAGCACTGGCTATAGGCTTCATTCTGTTTTTTCTCAACTGGTGGATTCTCAACCTGCCATTACCCTTTGAGTTCTGCACAGCCCTGTATGTCCTGACGCTAACCCTCGGCTATATCGGTTTGCTGATGGGTGGCCTGTGGATGAGCCGTCTGTTACAGAATAATCTCATGGATGATGTTTTCAACAATGAGAACGAATCATTTATGCAGGAAACACGCTTGATGGAGAACGAGTATTCCATCAATCTGCCCACCCGTTTCTACTACAAAAAGAAGTGGCACAAGGGCTGGATCAACGTGGTCAATCCCTTCCGTGCCACTATTGTACTTGGTACTCCTGGTAGCGGTAAATCGTATGCCATCGTCAACAACTTCATCAAGCAGCAGATAGAAAAGGGCTATTCGCTCTACTGTTACGATTACAAGTACCCGGACTTGTCGATGATTGCCTACAACCATCTGATGAATCACATGGATAGTTATAAGGTAAAGCCAAAGTTCTATGTGATTAACTTCGATGACCCGCGCAGGAGTCACCGCTGCAATCCCATTCACCCGGATTTCATGACGGATATATCAGATGCCTACGAGTCTGCATATACTATCATGCTTAACCTCAATAAGACGTGGGTGCAGAAGCAGGGAGACTTCTTCGTGGAATCACCAATCATCCTGTTTGCTGCCATCATTTGGTTCCTCCGTCTCTATGAAGATGGTAAGTATTGCACATTTCCCCATGCCGTGGAACTGTTGAATCAGAAGTATGAGGATATTTTTCCGATTCTTTCCAGTTATCCCGAACTGGAAAACTATATGTCCCCGTTCATCGACGCATGGCAGGGAGGTGCCGCTGATCAGTTACAGGGTCAGATAGCGTCTGCAAAGATACCTTTGTCCCGAATGATTTCCCCTCAACTCTATTGGGTCATGTCTGCCAGTGAGTTCACGCTCGACATCAACAATCCCAATGAACCGAAAATCCTGTGTGTCGGCAATAACCCTGACCGACAGAATATCTATGGTGCAGCCCTTGGTCTGTATAACAGCCGAATTGTAAAACTCATCAATAAGAAGGGAATGCTCAAATCCTCAGTCATCATTGACGAGTTGCCAACTATCTATTTCAAGGGACTTGATAACCTCATTGCCACCGCCCGAAGCAATAAGGTTGCAGTCTGTCTCGGCTTTCAGGACTTCAGCCAGTTAGTCCGTGACTACGGTGACAAGGAGGCAAAGGTAGTTCAGAATACAGTCGGCAACATCTTCAGTGGTCAGGTGGTTGGTGAAACAGCTAAGACTCTGAGTGAGCGTTTCGGCAAAGTCCTCCAAAAACGCCAGTCCATGACAATCAATCGCCAAGATACATCCACCTCCATCAACACGCAGATGGACAGCCTAATTCCTGCCAGCAAAATCTCAGGTTTGACGCAGGGTATGTTTGTCGGTGCCGTCTCAGATAACTTCGACGAGCGCATCGACCAGAAAATCTTTCATGCAGAAATCGTTGTCGATACTGATAAAGTTTCCAAAGAAACCAAAGCTTACAAGCCAATCCCCATTATCACTGATTTCACTGATGAAAACGGTAATGATAATATGGATCAGATGGTCAAAGAAAACTATATACAAATAAAAAAAGATGTTAAGGATATTGTGACTAATGAACTAAAACGTATCGCTGAGGATCCTGATTTAGCACATTTAACAAAGAAATGATTTTAGGGGATGTGCTCAACAAGAAGCACATCCCCTAAAGATTTCTCCGTAAATATAACATAGAACTATACATAAAGTTGCGAACTTAGATCTATATTACCATATGTTTAATGACGGATATTTAACAATAGTTATACAATAGAATTCCTTAATATAATCTCCACGGCAAATAATCATCTCCGCGTTTCCACTCACGCCAGAAATCCCAAATGTGTTCAATCATTAGGTCCGTCTGAAGCGAGGTGTGTACAATGTTACCATTCTTATCATAAATTACTTTGATATTCTGTTCAAATGATTTGAATGGTACTTTTACCTTTGCAATCCTTCCAATAGCATTTTTAGAATTTTTGTTATCATCTAATACGGTACCAAAATCAGGTTTTTCTTCAGAACGATAGTTCCCATTGCGCAGCATATCAGAAACGGCATTAAATGGATCATAAATACTGTCCAATTTGCTAATGCTGATGATTTTGACTTTTGTTGCAGGATAATGAGTCTGCAGGAACTCTTCTAATTGCACTTCTTCCTCAGACTTATTACAACCAATTATTATCAGTAAAGCCAAACAGACTATTACATTGATAATTATATCCTTCATCTTTTGATAATTGTTGTAAGATTATATTGTTATTTATTATTGTTGTCGAAAGGATCTTAGCCGTATCCTCCACTCACAAGGATATTATCATCCAGAAGAACTAACGGGTACAATTGTCACTTTATCATAGAGACAATTATAACTATAGTAGTTATAAGACATTTTTATTATGAAATCACATCAATATATGTAGTAAAATGCTTTCTCCTTTGGAATAAGGGTATGGCATTAAACATACTACTAAGAATAATGCAAAGAATATAGCAACGATTATAATAGTACCCCATCTTACAAAAGATGGGGGTGTTGCTTCTAACAGATTACGAACTTTTTCTGAGTGCAGTTCAATGATAATATTTGTACTTTTTTTCATATCTTTTTCACTTAATTTCCAAGTTCAAGCTGATTTTTAACAAGATTGTAATATGCTCCTTTTTTTTCGATGAGATTGTGATGATTTCCGATTTCTAATACTTTACCTCCATCGATTACAATAATTTGGTCTGCGTTTTTGACAGTTGATAAACGATGGGCCACTACGACCACTGTGCGCCCCTTGTAAAATTCGTTTAGGTTCTCTACGATAGCTCTTTCGTTTTTCGCATCAAGAGCATTCGTGGCTTCGTCTAGAAAAATAAAATCCGGGTTCTTATAGACCGCACGTGCTATGAGTATACGCTGTTTCTGTCCTTGGCTCAAACCAACTCCGTCACATCCAATAAGAGTTTTGTATTTCAATGGAAGTCCTATTACATAATCATGAATATTGGCAATTTTTGAAGCCATTTCAAGGCGGTCCACATCGATATCCCCATCATCAACAGCAATATTGCGGGCTATAGACTCAGAGAAAATTACTCCATCCTGCATTACCACGCCACAATGGCGACGCCACCATTTGAGATTATATTCATTGATGTTTCGTCCGGCAATAAAGATTGCTCCAGATATTACAGGATAGTAACCTAACATTAGCTTTATCAATGTTGTCTTTCCACTTCCAGATGCACCGACTATCGCTGTTAGTTTTCCCTCAGGAATGTCAAACGATACACCCTCAAGTGTATTTTTCAAAGCATGGGGGTCGTATTTGAAATCTATGTTCCTAATTGTGATTGATTTTTCAATACCAAATGACTTTAGTTGATTATCTTTGGATTCTTCGTTTTTGCCTTTATGAATCTCGTTAATTCGTTCAAGAGAGATTTTTACATCCTGTAAAGAGTATATGAATGACATAAACTGCTCAACAGGAGAGTTCAATTGTCCGATTATATATTGCACTGCCAGCATCGCACCGAGTGTCATCTGCCCATTGACAACCGCGGTCGCGGCAAGAATAGTGATTATTATATTTTTGACTTCGTTTATAAAAATGGATCCCCCCTCTTGCATCTGTTGAAGTTTCAGCGATTTCATTTGGACACCAAATACATCTGCTTGAGTATCTTCCCATTCCCAACGACGGCGTTGTTCACAATCCTGAAGTTTAATTTCTTGCATGGACATAATGAACTGATATGTACGGTTCTGACTAATGGCTTGTTTTTCAAAGAGATCATAATCAATTGTTTTCCTTTTTCTCAGAAAGGATGTAATCCATGCGCCGTAGCAGAGACTTCCTATCAAAAAAATGCCAAATATCATGGAATTGTAAATAAATAGGACTATGCCGAAAATTACGAAACTGAGGAACGTGAAAACCACGTTCAGGACTTGCCCTGTAAGAAAATTCTGGACACGTGTATGATCGCTGATACGTTGGAGAAGGTCACCCATTAATTTTGTGTCGAAGAATGACATTGGCAACTTCAATAGTTTAATAAAAAAATCACTTACCAAAGAAATGTTAATTTGCATTGAGATATGAAGCAAAAGCCAACGACGAATAAAGTCTGTGGCTGTGCGGCCAATAACAATCACCAGTTCTCCGAAAAGTACAAGCCATATAAAACCTATATCTCTTTCCTTAATTCCAATGTCAACTATTGCTTGTGTCAAAAACGGCATTACCAACTGTAGGAGGCATCCAAGTAGAAGACCGAGTAATATTTGAGCGAAATATTTCCTATATTGCTTTATGTATCCAAATAGGAATCGAAATGATTTTTTCTCAGAAACATGTTCTTCCTCATATTTATAGACACTTTCAGTAGGAATTAGTTCCATTACAATTCCACATGGTTCCCCGCCATGCTCTGAGCAAATCCAATGGTCTTCAAATTCCTTTTTGGAATAAGAAATCACACCCTTCCCAGGGTCAGCGACTTTAAACTTTTTTCCATTTTTACCCAACTCATACAGAACAACAAAGTGGTTTTGCCCCCAATGCAATAAACATGGCAATTGTAGTTGATTGAAGATGGCAAGTGGGGCTTTGAGTGCAGAGCATTTAAAACCGAGACTCTGTGCCGATTCCTTAAGTCCAAGCATTGACATTCCTTCTTTGGTAGGCACACACAAAGCATCTATTTCATCCAATGATATGCTCATTCCATAATAGTGACAAACCATGAATAGGCATGCTGCGCCGCACTGCATGCTGTCATGTTGTTTTACGAAAGGAATCTTTGTCATAATTATATTATAATTCAAGAAACGTTTTATATTTTTGGTTTGATGTTGAACATCATCATTTTATATAAGCATCTTTGCATAATCCTACCATTTGAGCAAGATACGATTTTGCCGCAGCATTACAGAGAACTATAAATGACATGCCAAAAACAAGAAAATTCTTACTAATTCGGAGCTCATAGGGGATAGTAGGGATAAAAATCTCATTTTCCTTATAATGGGCAGTGTTGGTGCAAGGCTGACGACTGCCTGGACAAGAGGAATTTTTATAGTCAGTTGATTAGCTTATTTCATTTTATTTTATAGTCTGGCTCAAGACTATGTCTTAGACCGTCATATTTCGGCACTTCGACTTTATTTCCATTCATATCTAAGGAGTATATCTTTACGTTCTGCCCCTGCGCATTCATAATGCTCTCTTCATTATTTATATAATATTCAGCATTTTTAAGCGCCTCTTTACGGTTAATCTCCGTATAATCATGCTGAAGGTACATTGGAGATATTGGGCGATTGGTAAGCTCCAAACCAGTTGCCGTGAAGGAAAATCCACCGTTGGCTTCAGCTTTGAGGATAAGACCAGGAAGTCCATGGAATTTCCAAGGCCCAAACGATATCGGGATTTCGGGTGCAAACCAAGCCTTCCAATGCCGTCCGTGATATTCACTCTCTGCCATTAGACATTTATAGCCAAGAACCGTGGTCACAGAGTCCTCCACCATCGTCCACCTCATTTCGGTGAGAGGTTCTGCGTAATAGCCGAGGTCTTCGCCATACTTGTCGTACACTGTAAGAGTTCCGTCAGCAGGTTGTGTGAAAACGTAAGTGAAAACCTTCTTTACTGGACCCTTACTGAGATCCCATGAAGTTGAGCCGTCGGGTTCAACAGTCATACAGGACTTTTTAAGGATGTCCATGTATTGTGCTTTACCTTCTGGAGTTGATTTCAGTGAGTCAACCCAAAGACTAAGTTCATTAAAATACTTTGCATCGGTCGGAGAGGTCAAGAGTAGCATCTTCGATGTAACAGACTGATTACTCTTGGTCGGTCTGGTGCAGTCATAGCTGACCAGAATTTCAGAATTGTCTTGTGCGAATGCAGCCATTGCCACAAGGTACACGATGATTGATGAGATTACTTTTTTCATTTTCTTATAGATATTGAAATTAAAAATTGACGTCCGCGGAGCTGACGCTGTGATTCAAATGATGCGAGTTGTGAATATGTGATGTAATCGTATTGTTTCTTATTGAGTATGTTGGTCAGCGAGGCCGACAGTTCAATACGCTTGGCGGCCATAAATATCAGTTTTGTATCAAGCATCACGATATTCTTGAATGTCCCTTCGGTTAGTTCGTTGCGGTAATGCTCACCACTGACCTGCCATAGCCATTTGGAGTGAGGTGTAAAGTTAAGGCTCATCTCGTTTGTCATAGCTGAGAGCCACGGGGCTGAAACTTCATTCATCGTCAGACGGCTTTTGGAGTAGCCTATGGCATAATCAAAATTGAACCACCGACAAGGGGAACCGTTAATTTTAGCGCCAACTTTCCAATAGGAGCCAATCGACTGAATGGACTGCTGTTGTGACAATAGCCGGGATTCGTTACGGTTGAAAGAACTGTTGATGTTGCAACTTCCGCGCATAAAGTTGAGTGTCTTGCCAAGGCTACCCATCACCATAATCGTCTTTTCATCGTTTGGGGCATCAGCATAGCTGTAAACCACATAATCACCATATAGTTGCTGTGCCAGAGTATAGGGAAGATGACTCCATGAGTGCATCACCATCCCGTTTGCAAACAGCCCATGACGAATATGCTTGTAATTGAAACCTGCCGACACATTCTGAAATGACGAATTATAGAAATTGTCAATTCCAGATTTCAGAGTGCGGTAGTCGGTCATAATCAACTCAGGATGAATAAGGTTGAGATTCATAGGTGATTGCCCTATGCCCCCTCGGATTGTTCCAGAAAAGCGGTTGTTCGGTTTCCAGTTGAAACTCAGTGACGGACTAAAATACACCTCGTCATGGTCGGCTATCACTTTGTCAAAAGAATAATGGGCATAGTTTGTCGGAAGATTGAGTGTAAGATTTATATGCTTTATCCAATACTCAAGTTTCGGCATGACATAGACAGAAAACGAGTTTGTGTGTATGACGTTCTCGTAAATGCCAGACAACTGTCCGAGTAGATTATCCATGTTTAGGGACGGCTCGGAATTCATCGACCGTCTGTAGCCTTTTAAGCCTCCTTCAAGACTTATGTTGATGCCTTTGAGCGAAAAGGCATATGCAGCGCTTTCCTGTGTATAGAATGCGTGGTCGCTTACGTGTTGGCGATATGTATTGCCGTTCACATCAAGTTTTAGAGTCTGAGGCAGTGACTCCCATTCGTTGCAGCTTTCGAATGTTACAAGAGAGTTTCCCTTGAACCGCTTTATCATCTTGAATTGGTTGTTGATGTAATAGTCTGGCAGGTCAGCGGACTGAGAGTTGGGTATGGAGCCTGCTGTATGCAGGCTGATGTCGTTCCAGTCAATATCGGTTTGCAACGTATTGTTGATGAACGCAGACTTTTGGTTGAGTTCATAGATAAACTTGCTGTTAAGGGAGTGTGCATGTTCGGTGCCGTCCCTGTTCTCTGTGATGATGCGATTACCCTCATTGAGAAAGTAAGTCGTGATATTTGAGGCGTTGGCAGTAACACGGTTGAATGAGTAGTCGATATTTGCTTTGAACTCGCCGAGACCAAGTTTCCATCGATTGTTTGTCGAAATGAGAAAAGAGCGATTGAAAAATGTACGTTTGCTGTCAAGCGATGGCACTTCAGGGAGTCCGACACCAACATAGCGGCTCAATCCTGTACCGCGTCTATTGGCAAAAAAATCGGTGCTAGATGCTGATATATCTATGCCGGAGTTGTTTGTGCGAAGGGTCGTAATGTTCTGGAATCCTGGCATAGCTGCCATAGCGAACAACTCGCCATCCCATACCGCTCCCGCTGGCTGTAACAACCAACCGCCTCCAGCATTGCCGTGTAAGCTCCAAGTGACTTTGTTTCTCAGTTTGAGGTTGATGGCCGCCTTATCGGAAAATGAAATGCCTGATAGTACCTGCATAGGCTGGTGGTTCTCCATGACCTCGACTGCCCGGACATCATCATGACTAATGCCATTGGTTGCCACACCGTATTTACCGCCAAGCAGGTCGGAACCTTCAATATAAAACTTGTTGATGTCCTCTCCCTGATATTGAATCTTTCCACTATTGGAAACTTCAATTCCCGGCAAACGCTTAAGCACGTCACTTATGGAACGGTCTTGTGGTTGCGCAAAGCTCCTGACATTATAGCTAATGGTATCGCCTTGCTCACGGATTCTTTCTGACTTAATGGTTACCTCTTTAAGTTGCACAAAGCTGTATGTCATTGTTATCGTAATGGGGAAATAAACATTGTCAAGAGGAATGAACTTCTTCTCAAAACCCATCATTGAAACCTCCAGCCGACACCCCTCAACAGACGAGGCCGCTATCTGGAACTTTCCATCTTTATCTGAGATGGTATATTCTTTAATCGTATTGTCTGTGCCTCTTATGATAATGGACGCACCAGCCAACGGCTCATTGTTTTTATCATCAACCACGATACCCTGAACCTCAACCTTAGCTACTGCATCTATCGAAGTTAGTATTAGAAGAATGTATGTAACGAGGTATCTCATAATAATGATGATTCTACTTGCGACAAATTGATTGTTCTTCGAAACAAAGCAAAATATGTAATCATACCATACAATGAAATGTAGATTTATTCATCTTTACAAGATTTATAATGTTCATAAAGATAGTCTGCAACACCATCTTTCGTAAAAGGACAAAGAGGATATTTCGTTGATTGTATATTATTATCCATACGGTGCCTATTACAGCCACCATCGCAAATAGGAAACAAAGGACATTCTAGACATTTAGAATCACTATATTTATCGGACCCCACCATATATTTGGCTACCAATGTATTATTGGTAATGCCGGAAAAAACATCTCCAACACTTCTCTCCACAACACCAATGTCATTCCAGCACTTATAAAGATGTCCGTCTGGATCTATGACATAGCTATTCTCAGAGGTTGCAGAACAAGAGCCTACACAATGTCTTGGAACAAAATTTATATTATCAATGCCTTCATTCCTTTTAAGACTAAGGAAAAAATCTGTTTTATTTTGAGGCGTGCAACAGGATACTTTACAATTGGCATTTGGCATAACAAATGCAGGGAACAATTTCACATTATTATGCTCCCACTTCTTGCTAAAATTTTTATATATCGCTCCGAATTCATTTTTATTTCCTTCATGTATATTTGTTCGCACTACGACCAGACACTTCGGAATAATTCGAGTAATCATATCAATGTTGCTAATTATTCTTTTATATGAATTTCCCCCATTTTTTAATATTCTGGATTTGTTATGAGTGCCTTCTTGTCCATCAATTGTTATCTGGACGAAGTTAAGATTTGCATTTGTGAAATAATAAGCTATTTCTTCTGAGAACAAGTAGCCATTGGTGATGATGGAATGATAAGTAAGGGGTAATAATGATTTTGTCCTTATTTTATCAAGTAGCGATTTTATTCTTGCAATTCCCAAAAGAGGTTCACCTCCTTCCCAGCATATTTCAAGAGAATTGCATCGTTTACTGAACGAATTGATAAAATCAATAATTTTATCTTCCACCTCTTCTCCCATTATAGACAAAGGCAAATTTGCCTCATAACAATAAGGACATGCAAAATTGCAAGCTAATGTAGGAGCGATTACAAGAGATAATGTTCTGTTCCCAAAACTTTTAAGCCTCTTTAAATACTTCATTTTTATGCAAAAATCTTTGCCACACGTATCGTTATTGTCATCAATCATTCCTTTTGTTAGCAGGAGTGCATGAGTATCGCTATCGAGATTATCTAGGCAATTCGGATTGGAAATTGAACTCTCGATTATACTATAGCAAGGCCTGTCTATTCTAATCAATGATAAACTTTGAGTATTGTATAGGAAATATTCATTATTCCTAACGAATGGAATTGTAAATTTTGACACTTTCATATAATTTATATTTAGCCATATAGTTTGAAATATGAGGCATGTCAGTATTTAATCCTACAATATCAGGCTTTGTGGCCATAGGGTATGGTAGCAATACCAACAGGCCTCATTACTATGTTTACGGACAAGCGACTAACGCTTTAACTTCAGAGATGGTGATTTTGCCCATTTGACAATCAAGATCACCTTTCTTCCCGCCGCCGCATTCTGCCACTGTATTTTCAGCGGCACCGCCTCTAATTGCATTCAGCTCTTCATCTAAAAGAACTGAAACAGGGATAATTTCCTTAAAGTTTTTCATCTGTTAAATGTTTTTTTGTTATTCTACTCGTATCGCTTTTCGGGTTCCGCGCCTTTGAACAGTCTGGTCTGGATATAATCTTGTCGACTTGATTATTCTATATCACAATCTTATTAATTATATTACTTCAATTATCATCTCTTAATAAATACCCAATATATGTAATACCGTTAGATAATGTTATGTTAATTTCATATTCACCATTATCATAATCTGAGAGGTCATATGAAACGACTTCACCAGAATTCATTTGAAGGTTGTTATTGAAAATTTCATCACCATTATTATAGATAAAAATGTTTCCATTACCTATATCATCTAAAAATGAAATATATAATACTTTTGCATCTGAATTGTAAAACGCATTAAAAATGTTTCCGTTTTGAGCTGGTGCACGCCAAATTGGCCTTGGAAATGATATTCCACTATCATAAACCATTACCGTAAAATAGATAATACTACTGCATGTTGCAGAACTTGCCTTGATTGCCATACTAACCAAAATAAGAAAAGCAAAAACTTTTTTCATACCCATAATTTTTTTGATGCAAAGGTATAGTAAAAGTTCCATTAGTGCAAATCTTTAGAACCGAATTGTTGCATTAGTTGTCAACAACCTAATTGGAAATCAATAACTTACAAATGCGTATGGTTTGATTCCCCTCTTTATTTGCAACAAAAATTATCGAGTTTTCTTTTTGATTCTAGATCTTGTTGAACGTACAGTAGTATCTGTAACTCCTAATATATCTGCAATATCATAATCATCATAGCCAAGTTCTTCCAATATTAAAAATAGATATTGGCGAACACTCAGAGGATAATACATATCTAACCAACAATTGAATGTGTCGTTTTTAATAACCTTGTAGAAATCTATCAAAGAACTTAAATCTTCATCCGAATAGTGGACGATAGGCCTTTTTCCTTTAATTGTATCATAAATAGTATTCCCTTTTCTTAGTTCAGTTAATATTGATTGATAAATTGTTGATATATTACATTTTAATGTATCTATCTCTTTTTGTTTCGCTCGATCAGTAGACTTCAATACCTTTATTTTTTCAATATTATTACTAATTTCATGCTCATAATTAGTGACCTTACTAACATATAAACCTATTTCTGTTTGATACATATTTACTTTTTCAGAATAATCACTTATTTCAGACTTGTATATGTCATTCTCATCAGAAAGCGAGCTGATTTTGTCATTATATGACAAAACTTTCTTCTTATGATAAAAAAAGAATGATATGAGAATTACACAAACCAAGCAAGCAATGATAAGTAAGAGGACTATTTTCTGATATAATTTTGTTTCTGATGTAATATTGTCAATACTATATTGAAGTTCTTGAATCTCTTTAGTGCTTATGATATTATCTAAATTCAAACTATCTAACTTTGAAGAAATTAAATATGCATAATTGAATTGCCCTATCTCTGCATAATAATTAGCAAGAATCCTATATAATTGTTTCTTTAACTTTATATCATTAATAGAAAAGGCTTCTTCCCAATATATCTTTGCCTTTAATGTATCACCTCTTTGATATTCTATTTTCCCAAGTAGTAATTTGGCATGGGGATTTGAATCTATAGAGTCAGATTTCTTCGCGTATTTTTGTGAAAGCTCAAAATTTTTTTTCTCAAAATACATTTCTCCCACGTTAACTAATATATCTGCCTTTAATGTTACATTCACATCATCTATATATTTCAATCCTTGGTTAATGAAATAATATGCGCTATCAGGCACGTTTACGTTTGCATATGCTGAAGCTGCCATTGTATATGCCCTTGCTATTAGTGCGTTATCATGTAATTTAATGGAACTATCTAGAAATTTTCTTGTATACTCAAGTACTTTCTTCTCATTTTCGGATACATAATTTATGTAGCATAGTAGTTCATATATCTTGTTTGTTATTTGATTATAGCCTCCTAATATAGAGATGTCTTCGGCTTTCTTCAAATAGCAGATACTTGTTTTAAACTGATTCCTTACATAGTTTGACGCGCCTTTATAATAATAAGAATCTGCTAAATGATAAGAATCATTATTTTTTTCAAAAATCTTAATACTATAGTCTATTAAAGAATCGTTATCTGGGACTTTTTGTTTTTTTATGTTGGCAGATGTATATAATAAACCATATAATGCTTTTAATTGATTATCTTCCAATGCCTCATAATCTATTTCTCTGAGAATAGATAATGTGCTGTCAGGATTTTCGTTAATAACATTCTCCGCTGCTTCGAGAGATTTGCTAATATTGCTCTGTGAGCACGACATTAAGATCGCCATAGCTGTAATAAACAACCAGGGCGTATAAGATCTTTTTATATTTATATACGTATTATAGTTCATAATCAAGAGATTTACATGTTGTTTGTGCAAAAATACGGATTTATGACCGAATTATGAAAGATACCAAACGGTATTTATGAATTTTTAAGAATATTGTATCGTTTTGGATATGATATTCTATCAAAATGACTCAAAAATAGCATTACTCGCCCAAAAGGGAAGCGAGTCCACTTATATATGAACGAATTTGTTTATCAGTATCAAAAGACATAATATTGGACCGAAACAATAAGGCACCACATGTTAACTGAAAGTAAGTCTTAAATGAATTGATTAACCTTGGATTATCTTTCATTACCAGAGCATTTTGGGCAACATATTGGATTTCTTTCTCAATATATGATTCTATAATATTATCAAAGTTTGGATATAATTTTCTTGCCTGAACTATAATATTCAATAATGCCGGATTAGGATCTGCTTGCCCATAATTCTCCGTTATATCTGTACAAATCCTCTCAAAAGGGGTACGATAATAGCTAAAAAAACCTGTTATAGTTGAATTCGTGATAGAGACACAACTGATTTCTGATGAGTCAAACTTGCGAAGAAATCTTTCTAAAATAATGGAGTTGAATAATTCACTCTTGTTCTTGAAAAAGTAAAAAATGGCTCCACGTGTCTTTCCAATAGAACTTTCAATCTGCTCTATTGTAATTGCCTCCCAATTATAAACAAATAGCAATTTATATGTTTGAGACAAAATCAGTTCGCGAGTATCTTTCTTTCTCTGCATAAAAAGTATGGGAACATTCACCTTCAACAAGCCATTGGGAGAGGCCGTAACGAGGTGAAGTCCCATACTTATATGATATGAGCACATATAGTACAAACTTCACATCTGTCTCGTTACCTCTTATTCCCAATTTTAGTTGAAGACAAATATGAACCCTAAATTTTGTGCAAAGATACGAAGAAATTTTTGATCAACTGCTCTTTTTAACAGTCAATAACACAACTCCATATGAAAACCTTCCGCTTTCAGGCACTAACAATAATATTTTCTCTCCGTCAACAAGAGATTTTGTTCTTACCAATTCATCCAATGCAGCAAAGATGGAAACAGATCCAATATTACCTACACTTGTCAAATTCGTGAACCATCTGGATTCGTCAAGCTGAATTTTTCGACGCTGAATTTCTTCATCTAACTTATGATAGAAGTACATAGATGATATATGTGGAATAATATAGTTAATGGACTGTGGGTCTGTTTTGTGTTTGTTGAATGCATGCTCAATGGCATCAACAAATAAGGGAATAACATGTTCATTTAGAACCTTCACATTTTGTTTCAACGCCCAAACGGACTTCTTTGCCAAATCTTCATAAGAATAATTCTTCCAACTTAAAAGATTCCCATTAGAATCGAGATCTGCCCCCATGTACATACACACAGGCATACTATTTGCGTATGAAACACATTCAATCCAATTGATTTGCAAACTTATAGGACTATTCGAATTCCCTTCCAACAAACAACATGCAGCTCCATCAGATAACATAAATCGTAAGAAATCCTTCTCAAATGCTAAAATAGGATTCTCACTTACGTTTGTCATTTCCTCATACTCTTTTTCATATGATTTAGACAGAAGGCCTGCAGAAGACAATTCTGATGTTGAACAAATAGCGTTCATTGAATTACCAGAAAGAACTGACATATATGCGGTTTTAAGAGCAGCAATACTTGTCAAACAAACTCCTGCTAAAGAGAATAACTCAAGAGAATGTTTAAATGTTTCTCCATGAACCATAGATGCATGAGACGGGATATATTGATCAGGAGAAGAAGTTCCGCAACAAAGAACTTCAATCCTATTCAGTTCGTCACTCGTCAACATCTTCTTAATTGCCAATGATGCTAGTTCTGCATTAGTATGAGTAATTTCTTGATTCTTAGTTAATGCATAAAATCTCTGTTTTATGCCATTTTGTCTAAGAATAATATTACGAACTCTAGAAGGTTTCCCTCCAATAAATCCTAAATAATCTTCCATTTCATCATTCCCTACTGGAGAATTAGGAAAAAATGACGCAATTTTAGTAATATATACTTCTTTCACCATACAAAAGATACTAATTGTTATGTAATGGTGCAAAAATACGAAAAAATACTGAAACTACAATAATTTTATTTATTTTTTAACTAAAGAATACAAATTATTCATTGAATCAAGTAGAAAATCGGAATTTAGTCCCGTTGAGGCCGATTCTACAAGAGCCTGACCATAATACAAATAAACAAATTGTTTCGCGCAACTCAGGACATCAATATCTTCTTTAATCTCACCTTTTTCAATACCTTTATGCAGAACAAATCCCCACATACTAATATCCTTATTGACATTCAATTTGTACCACTCCTTGACATCGGGAAACAAATCACAAGCTTCGAGTATAATTGAAATGTAGCAACGGCTTATGTTAGATTTGGGTAAAGGACCCAGAATAGTCAAAAAAGCCTGCATCGTCTTTTGAATACCAGACACATAGGCAATAATATAATCTTTCACGGAATCATATTTGTAATCCTGAAACTTTAAATCGACATTTTGTTTGTCAAATACAAATTCCTTAATTATATTGTGAAAAAGTTCTTCTTTATTGTCAGCATAATAAAAAATTGCACCTCTGGTCAAACCAGATTCTTTTTCTATGTCAGACAATGACACACCGTAAAAACGATTCTGCAAAAACAGTCTGAAAGCTGCCTTGTATAGGGTCTCTTTGTTACTTTTGCGCATAATTTTCTTAATTTTGGCACAAAAATACATAAAAAATTTCATATTTCAATGAAAATTCGTAATTTTGTGCAACATACCGATAAGTTTGGTATGGGCATGGATCCTGTTGTGTCAACAAAAGGGAGATAATAGTAACGCGCAGCAGGTCCATGCTTTTCTTTTTCATTTCTTTATTATTATATTAGAATAACAGCTTTTTTATTCGAAATTGTAGGATTTTGTTGCAAATACTACACAAAAATAATAAAAATGGCCTGATTATAAAGCGTTTTTGGTTCTCAACGTGCAACATCCCATTTGGTATTTTAAATAATGATTTGTATCTTTGCAACAATTATTCTTTTTATGATACAGTTTTTATTCACCAATAACAATACAATTATGAAAAAAAGTCGTTTATTTCTTCAGAGTCAAGTATGCCACTGTATCATGGCAATACTTATGACCTTGGCTATGTCTGGTTGTTATGCCGATGCGGATGTTATTACAACGTCAAATTCATCCTCTCTTGGATTATCAACGGATATAAACTATTCGGTTTCTACATTATCTCCTTTGGATGATGTAATGATGCAGGCTTTTTATTGGAATGTCCCTGTGGATGAGACAAACCTCAATGGAACATGGTGGGATAATCTTAGTGGGAAAGCCTCTGAATTAAAGTCAAGTGGAATATCTGCTATATGGACTCCTGGCCCTGCAAAAGGAAACTGGGGTATCTTGGATAATGGCTATGGTATATACGACCACTATGATTTAGGTAATTATTATCAGAAAGGAAGTACGGAAACCAGATTTGGTAGCCGTTCTGAATTAGAGACGATGATCCAGACTATGCATCAGAGTCCAAGAATAAACGTTTATTCAGATGTTGTTCTAAATCACGTTTACTCAAGTGATGAAAATGAAGAGGTTAATCCTGCGGTAAAAGCCTATGTTTTTAATGAGGCTAATTCTGAACAGTTCATGCCTTATCCAGCCAATGAAATCAAGTGGGTTGTCCCCAATGCCTCAGCTGGTGACTATTACATACAGATAAAAGGCTATTGTTTGCCTTGGTCTTCTCCATCAACGGAAAGGGGATATGATGTCATGATAAGATGGGATAACAGCATAACTACAAATGATATTAATTGGGAATATGAACCGAATGATGGAGGAGGTTATTATAACACATTTCCTGCATCGGGCAAAACGGTGCGTGGACATATAGGCAGCCAGTCTGATATAGACGAATATAAAATAACGTTGACGACAGCCCATGATATTGAGATTCGCCTTACGGCTAAAAAAGAGTATGGTACACCAATGCAATGGATTGATGCAGGAAGTATGCTAGGATATTATCCTGTTGCTATATGGCACAATGGTTTAAATCTTGCAAGTTCACAACTGCAAGCTAGAACTAACACCTATATCACATATCCAACTCACACTGGAACAGGCGAGCCTAATTACAGCTGGACATATAGTCATTTCCACCCTGTTGACGTTAATGACTGGCTAGGGGGATATGGAACTGATGAAATCGTAACAAATACAAAGTTCTTCGGAAACGACTTTAACACTTTTGACACATCGGTACAGACTCGCTTAGGAGATTGGGGGAAATGGCTTATCAATACTGTCGGATTTGACGGATTCAGACTGGACTTCGTACGTGGGTTCCAAGAACAGTTCGTAGCAGACTGGGTTAATGGTCTTCCTTTGGTAAATGGTGTACAGCCTTTTATCGTCGGAGAATACTGGGGAGCTGATTATCGAATTAAGAATTGGGTCAATACCATCGCTTCTTTAGGTGCTGATGTTGACGGATTCGACTTCCCATTGAAAAATACATTAACAGATATGTGCAATAGTTCTGGATCAGATTTTGATATGTCATGGCTGAATCATGCTGGTTTGGTTCGCAATAATGCAGGTAATTCTCTGCCTGGAACGTCTGTCGTGACATTCCTTGATAATCACGATACGGGCAAGGAACATGACAAATGGGTAACAAAAGACTTCCATCTCGGATATGCATATCTGTTAACACATGAAGGGAGACCATGTATTTTCTATCCACATTTCTTCGGTGATACTATTGTAGATGCAGATGACAGTACAAAAACCGTAACTCCACCATCATGGCTGAAAGACAGTCTTAAAGATCTTATAGCTATCAGAAAGACATATCTTGGCGGATCTCTTGTAGTTTTGAGTGAAATAGGAAATCCATATCCGTCAGGGGATGTACAGGATGTCTATATCGCAAGAAGGCAAGGAAATGGAACAAAGGACGGTGCTATAATCGTGCTTAACAACAATGACACAAATACTAAATCCTTATGGGTTACGGTTAATGCAACTGGATTCTCAGACTGGTCCGGACTAACTCTTGTGAACGTCCTTAATACAACAGAAACAGTAACCGTTCAAGCAGACGGACGAGTAGAATTAGGTGCTCCTGCTAGAAGTTATAGCATTTGGGTAAAACAGTCAGATCTGTAAAACAGCTTTTCGTTATGGATATGGAGATTCACCATATCCATAATTTTTTAGGTGTATGCATAAGAGAACTGTAGCAGAATGATGCATAACAAACTTATCTTGAAACAAGATATGCTTGATGCATTCAAGAAACTTGGAATGCAACAGGGAATGACGGTGATGGTTCATTCTTCGCTAAGCAGTCTGGGCTATGTGTGCGGAGGGGTCCAGACAGTTATTCGGGCTCTGCTTGAAGCCGTCACACGCGAGGGAACTATCGTAATGGCTACCGAGTCCTGGAAAAACCTCGACCCCGACGCAGGCGTTCATAACGAAGTAGGTAGTGACGACTGGCAGGCTATCCGCGACAACTGGCCTCCATTCGACAAACGCCTCACGCCGACTGACGGCATGGGCACGGTAGCCGAAATGTTCCGTCTCTGGATCTGGACTTATCGCAGCGACCATCCCGCCCGTTCCATTGCAGCCAACGGCAAACATGCGACATTCCTGACCGTGAAGCACGACCTTTCGGATATTTACGGCGACACATCACCCATGGGACGGCTTTACGAACTCGATGCATACGTTCTGCTGATTGGCGTAGGCTATGACAAAGTGACTTCACTCCATCTGGCCGAGGCCCGTGCCAATTATCCAGGTAAACATAACACGATTGCCCATAGTGCCGATTTCGAGTGTGGCAAGCGGGTCTGGAAAGCATACGAGACGCTTGCTGTCGATAGCAGGGACTTCAAGCTGATAGGCAAGGCTTTCGAGCAGACTCATCATGTGGCAAAGGTACGGCTCGGTCATGCCACCCTGCGACTGATACGCCAACGGGAACTGGTGGACTTTGCCGTGGAATGGATGGAAAAGAATCGTAAATAACTAATAAGTATAAGCAATGTGAAGAATTTGAGATTTTGGAAAGACGATACTGTAGTGGCTGTGGCTTGCTTACTTGTCGCCTGTTCTACGCAAAGGGAGGAGCCGTTGAGGCCGTTGGACGATGTGATGATGCAGGCGTTCTATTGGGATGTGCCTGTGGATGACCAGGCAAAGAACGGCACATGGTGGGATCATCTTTCTTCGTTGGTGCCGGAACTTAGGGCCGCTGGCATCAGCAGCCTGTGGACGCCCATTCCCGCAAAGGGTAACTGGGGCATCTATGACAGCGGCTATGGCATCTACGACCATTATGACCTCGGCAATTATGACCAGAAGGGCACGGTGGAAACGCGCTACGGCAGTCGTGCGGAACTGGAGCAGATGATTGGCGTGATGCACAAAGCGGGCATCAAGGTCTATTCCGACGTGGTGCTGAATCATCTGTATGGTGGCGATGAGAACTTCGAGGCCAATCCCGCTGTCACGGCGTATGTCAGGGCGGGACTTCATGAGCCGTACCCTGAAAGCGACATCCAATGGAAGAACGACACGGCTTATACGCGGACGCATCTTTTCTTTCCGAAGCATACGGGCGAGGGCGAACCAAACTACGAATGGCACTACCAGCACTTCCATCCGTCGTCGGCATCGGATTCGTTGACGGACTTCACCGATGATGTGCTGCGTCCACGTACCAAGTTCTTCGGCAACGACCTCGACACGTATAACGAGGAGGTACAGCAGAGGCTCTGTGACTGGGGCAAATGGCTGAAGGGCACGATAGGCTTTGATGGTTTCCGTCTGGATTTTGTGCGGGGTTTACAGCCCGAGTTTGTCAGCCGATGGGTAAAGGGATTGCCGTTGCAGGACGGCCAGCAGCCGTTTATCGTCGGTGAATATTGGGCCGAGGATGGGCGGTATATCAAGGAATGGGTGGACAGCGTTGCACAGGGCGGTGCCGATGTTCATGCCTTCGACTTCCCTTTGAAGTTCACGCTCACCGAGATGTGCAACAAGTCGGGTGACGAGTTTGACATGTCGCGTCTGGCTCATGTGGGGATGATTCGTGGCTTCGGCCTGCCCGTTGATAACGTCGTGACCTTCGTGGATAACCACGATACGGGCAAGGAGCATGACAAATGGCTCGTGAAGGATTACGCGATGGCCTATGCCTATATCCTCACCCATGAGGGTACGCCCTGCGTGTTCTATCCGCATTTCTATGCCGTCACCCAGCACGACGTGGATAATCCGTCGATTGAAATCACAGCACCTACAGACTTGCAACAGGCCATCCGCCAGTTAATCGACATTCGCCGCCAGTATCTCGGTGGCACGTTGGCGGTATTGACAGAATCAGACAAGCACCTCTACGTTGCCCGCCGTCAGGGTAATGGCCAGAAAGACGGTGCCATCATCGTGCTCAACAACCACGACACCGACACACTCAGTATCACCCTCAATGTCAATCCTGAAGGCTTCACTGACTGGTCAGGCCAGACGCTGGTCAATCTCCTTAATCCCAAAGAGAAGATCACTGTCAGCAATGACGGCCAAGCCACCCTGTCAGCCCCCAATCGTTATTTTTCTATATGGTCGCCTCAAAGTAACCTATAACATCACGAATAAGAGTCTTCTTTATTTGAAGTGAAGCTCTTTCTATATATATAATAATGTATAGAGACATTCTTTCATAAAATATGATGAATATGACAAAATTTACGGCCAAACATTTAAAAAATATTAAATCCCGCATTTTTTCTGAATGTTTGTGCACCAGTTTACATACTATTTAGTATCTTTGCGGCATACTGATTGATATTTAAATTGTATTTCGTATGGCAAAACTAAATATTGGAATGTCTTTTTCTGGAGGTGGTTATAGGGCTGCCACATTCCATTTGGGTACACTTTCATTTCTGAATACGATTCATATTGATAATGAAAAATCATTGTTGGATTGTGTTTCAGTAATGTCAACGGTTTCTGGTGGCACTATTACAGGACTTAAATATATGCTTGCATTGGCCCAGAAGCAAGACATCAATGCTATGGTGCGAGAATTATTTGACTTCCTTTATAAAGAGGATCTAATTGAGGATGCATTTGCAAACATAGAAAAGGGACGGACAGGCCATGGGGCATCATTAATCAAAATCATGGCAAGCACTTATGATGCCAAATTGTTCAATCACTCTGTTATGGGCGATCTGATGGATTGTATCAATGATATACCAATAAAACATTTCTCGGCTAACGCAACAGATTTTGAAAATGGACTACCGTTCCGTTTTCAGGTTACAGAGGGGCGCATAATTGATGATACAAAATCTACATACGGAGTATTTGGAAATAGTAATCACAGGTTAAGACGAGATATTGCGCAATATGTTACATTGGGCGAGACGCTTGCTTGTTCTTCTTGTTTCCCAAGTGGATTTGAACCAATGATGTTTCCTGATGACTTCAAAGTATGTCAAAATGAAATTGCTGCAAAGAAAGATAGTTTTGGAATTATGGATGGGGGAGTCGTGGATAACCAGGGAATAGAACCAATCCTATTAGCAGAAGAGCGTATGCGAAAATGTGATAAAGGAAGAAAAGATAAAGCTTTGGAACTCGTAATCGTATCTGATGTGTCAAGTTCGAACATGAACGGTTATTCTCCTTGCCAACAAAAGTTACCAAAGAGCATCGGAGGATGGACAATTACAAAATTGCAGCAATATGCCCTGTTTGCCGAATTCATTATTTCGCTATTACTGATTGTCGCTTTCTTTGCCAACAACCATTATATGATCGGAGCCATAGCTGTTATCTGGGGAATGTTAACCATAGTAAATGTTGCGCTCCATTGGATCAATAATAAAATTGTGGGATTGGTTTCAAATACGATTATCGGGAAGAATGCATCATTTATTAACCATCTGTCTTTTGGCGATATTGAGTCTTTGTTAATGAATCGTGCCAAGTCTGTCATCATGATGAGTTCCTCAGTCTTTTTGAAAAGAATCCGCAGAATGGCTTACGCAACTCTGTATAACGACAAAGACTGGCTGAATCGCCTGGTAACCAATACTATTTATGAACTCAGGGCTGGGGAGAAATGGGTCTCAAGATTCAAGAATGGCACCTTACCAGATTACCTCAAGCCATCAATGGCTATACAAGAAAATAGTTATAAAGCAGCAAATATGGGAACTACGCTTTGGTTCACGGAAAGAGACAAAGAAAAGGGCGTTCCAGAAGCAATTCTTGCTGCAGGTCAGTACACAATTTGCTATAATCTATTGGATTACATTGATAAGATAAAGAAGAAGAGAGAAAATTTGAATGAAAACCATCAACTGATTATTGCATGTGAACAACAGTTGCAAGATGCTTGGAAGAAATTTCAGGAATACCCATTATGGATGGTTTCTATGTTTAAAGAGTAAATATGAGGAGAGTTGTGTTTTTGTGTCTATTGCTAATCTTACTATCAACTGCCTGGGCTTGTCGGAAGACGGATGAAGATCGGCTCGTGGAATACCTGAAGCAAGCATATCCTCCAGAATATGTAAAACACGTAAAATTGGGGGGACTTGATAGTGTATATGATCCTTATGATTCTTTATGCACATTACTGAATATAATTGATAGTGTAAAAGATATGCCTATTATGGATGCCATACTTCACGATAACCGTAAGAAGGCCAATGCCCTGGGCAGAAATGCGACCATATATGAATCTGGCGGTTATACAAAGAATATTGTCGTCATCTATGAAGCAAATGGCAATATTAAGCATACCTCCATCCAATCCGAGAAGAAAGGAGAACAAATTATGTTCAGATTCTTCCAAAGATACCATAGAGACCCATTTTGGGAAGAACTTCCGAGTTAAGAAATATAAGATTCTGTTACCAATATTAAAAGGAATAACAATATGTGTAAATATAATAGTAACTATGATTCTGAAATGCAAAAGATAACTATTCCGTTAATGGGATTTAAAGCATTTCATCATACTAATAACAACAATGACAAACAACATGATTTAAATGATTTCATAGGGCGAAAAAGCATATTAGATAAACTCCAGTCATGGTTAGAAGATAATAGCGAGAAGGGGGGAAAATATTCTGGAGCTTATTTGATTACGGGTTTCAGAGGTATGGGAAAAAGTTCATTCGTTCATAAAGCCATTCAGAATCTGATACGTAAAGCTCCTAAGAAGAGCCGTCGTTGTTATGTACCTATATCCATAAATGTTGGTAATGATCTTTTGACAAGCAAAGAATTACTCTATATTATTTGCAAATTGTTATCAGCAGAGTTTGAGAAGAAAACACGTCTATGTGAAAATCTATTGAGTAGAACTAACATTTTAGCGTTTCAATTGATTTTCTTTTGTTCATTCATAATAACTCTTTTGTATGCTATTTCGGATTGGACTTCGTGGAAATTGTGGATTGGTATGAGTCTTATGCTTATTGCTTCTGTATTATTAAACCATATATATTATGGAATATGGAAATTGACAAACTGGTCATGGCTTATTACTGTATGGCAAATCAAAAAACTCTTTAAACATTTGGAGGAGCGTATAGACAGTGAAACAACACTGACTAAAGGAAACGGATTTAATGCTAATGCAAAATATAAAGTCAACCTTGATGAAGGTGAGGTTACTGCAGGTTTAGGATATGGCAAATATTTTGGGAAAAAGAACATATATCCAATTGCACATACTTCGGAGATACAGGACTTGTTGGTTAATCAATTGTATCTGATAAAGAAATTACCATGCGCTAATTTTCGTTTTATATTTATCATAGACGAATTGGACAAAGTCTCACCAGAAGACAATGAGAAACAGATAGTGCCAGAATACGATTCAACAAATGTCGTAAATGGCAATTCCACATATCGTAGTAGGCAAAAAGCCTTAGCAGGTTTGCTTGCCAATATGAAGTATTTTATATCAAGTTCTGAAGCAAAATTCATATTTATTACAGGATATGATATGTATGAAGCAAGTCTTGCAGATATCTCTAACCGAGAGTTTAATCTTCATAGCGTATTTAATGGGCAAATTAACGTTAGTAGTTTTTTCAGAAAGGCAGGAGATAGCAAAGGGGCCGATTCAATGATAGAGGAATACCTATGTCACGCCTTATTAAAGAATGGCCAAGATAAGGAAATACGTAAAGATTTGTATGATTATTCAAATTATTACTTGACAAAATGGACAGAATCCCAAAAAGGCAAATATGAAAGGGAATTAGAACGGAGAGTTATTTTCTTACGTCATTTTCTTACTTATCTTTTCTATATGAGTAATGGCTCACCCAAAAAGTTGGCTATCTATATGGAAAAATACATAAGGAGCAAAGAGCGTATAAAGGAAAAACATGAAGAAAAAAACGAATCTGAATGGGATGTTGAGATAAAAAAAATAACATTAGGTATCAGTAATGACGAGGATTGTCAGTGGTTTCTCTATTTTGATGTACGGAGTATTCATAAGATAGAGTTCATCAACTATATCATCTATCCTATGATTAAGAATCTAATAGCCAAATCCAGTATTTACAATGACAAATTGCTAGTATCGACATCATTTATGATTTCTAACCTATATAAGTTTCATAAATCAGGTTTCTCTTTGAGAAATCTTGAGTACATGCCAGAATTACTGGATATTAACAAGACACCAGAATTACGAGACTTTATTGGAGGAATATTACAATTCTTGAATCAGACGCATATTGACGAAGCCGTTATCAATTTATATAAGTTCAAATTTCCGCTTCGCCTTTCAGAGGAAATCACTTTTTTCTCAAAAACAGCAGAGGAGACATCATATCTTTTTAATTTTTCACATGATGAACTTTTGTCTGTGAAGAAATTGTATAATCAGCAACTCGAACATTATTCGAATACTTTTTACGAGTCCCCTGCAGTAGCCAGTATACGACATATGCTGGGAGATATTTATATGCTGGAGGAGAATTATGAACAAGCTATTTTTGAATTCAATGAGGCAAGAAAGGCAATCCACAGACAAGAAGACGAAGAAGAAAACAGATCCCAAATAGACTCTAGTCATATGCTGTTCCTCATTAGAGTAACACTGAAGCTTGGGTTGGCATACGAGAAAAGAAAAACATTTGATACAGCTTATGCTACTTATGAAAATATAGTAAAACAAATATTAGAAAAAGCAAAAGATGCTAAATTTTATGGTAAGGAATTATATCATACAACCAATATAATAAATGTCCTGAACAGCAAATCATCTTTTTTTGCTAATATCCGTATTATGTATCTGGGAATACTAGCTAAGGTTGCCGTTCTTGAAAAAATGGATTTGGGTGGAATACGAAAAAAAGACATCATCCTACTATCTAAAGAATTTGAACAAATATATACCATAGCTACTGAAGAAATCAGAACGCTTACAATTATTGATTTCTTTACAAAACTTGGAGACATCTTATATTTCAAAGGATGCAACGAGGAAGAATGGATTTCAGACGCTAAGAATTACATAGCATTTATTAATGGCGATGATGTCATATTCAAATGTGAGAATTTTAAATGCAAATGCGAAAAAAGGGCATCCCCTTGTTGTGGATGTCTATATTATCAAATTAGTGTTTCAAAATGTCTGAAAGAATTGCATATACATAATGAATCTTCAAGCGGGGTCTTGGAGATATTAGAATTACTGTATGCTCCAAATAGGCAGATGGAAATTATGAAAAAAGGTAATTTATTCATGATGGCAATGGCAAACGCTTTAGTAGGGTTAGGTAATACGTTCTATGGATGTTCAGGAGCTAGCGATGATGATTCCATAGCCCGATTTTTTATTCATATGAATGAACTGTTATTCTCCTCAGGGAAAAATTGTAACAAGAAAATTTTGGGCGAAAGAAATCTATTTATCCGATCCTTATTATATTATTTGGCTGCGGCAAAGACCTATGAACTATTAACAGACCACAAATCAGCGTATAATATTTATGTACAGATGCTAGATGCGATATATGTGTTTTATCAGGCTCACCCTCAGAAACAGATATCCGATGAAACAATCAAATTCTGCAAGGAACTTACCAAACAGGCAATCAATTGTACTTACTGGCATTATGACAATATAAACTGTGCTGAGATAGATACAATCAAACATGAGTTAGCAAAAAAACAGATTGATCAAATCAATCTCCAATACTTAAGTTCATATCCAGAGATAGAAGTGGCTATTTATAAATATTATAGCCTTTGTCTCTTGGGTGATATTTATATACGAAACAGTGTTTTACGGCATGTCCTCAATTCTCGCCAATTGGGACAGGATAAGTTGGTAGCAACATTAACCCAGAACATCCAGAACTTATATTTTAAAGTATTAGTGAACGAGGATATTTTATCAAGAATCATTCCTAAATTATATGATTCTATAAAAGATGATAATCATAGTCTGGCTGACACGATAAATTATATTGCTGACTACTATTATAATGCAGATATAGATTCCATGTTATGTCAACTGAATTGGGGTATACTTGATGATGTTAACGATGTATATGACAAGAGATTCTGTTTGTTGGATTATCTCATAAAAGACAGTCTTTTCTGTCTGAATAGAATTACGGAATTAATAGCTCCGTTATATAGTACCACATTGTATAACAATGCATTTATTGGTGAAGTTTATGAAAAAACATTTAACTGGAATCACTTGCTAATTTGTATGCGGGAGATTTTTGAGTTTACAGAAACTCAGGAGAAAGATCTTTTTATCTACGACCTAAAAAAAAGATGTTCTATTTATAACAAAAACCTTGATGATCCGTTAAGGGCATGTGGTAACTTATTATCTATTCTCGATTCCTGGAAAAATTATAATGAAGAAGGAAAATCAAAAGTGATGACTCTTTATGAAAAGGTATGTCCTCATAATAATAATTACTTGACAAGTACATATCTAATAGGAAATGCCATTGACTTCTTTAACCGTTCGTTGGAAATGCATTCTTCAGGTAAAAGTTACAAAGAAATGATAACAACATTGTTTTTTCTGGAGGATGATTTGCACAACGATTCTAATTATTTGAATTACGCAAGCGAAGTGTTCTTAATAAATGCAGGTTATGTTAGTGAGAAAATAAAGAATTTAAATAAATATTCTTTGAAAAAGAGCCATTTGTTAGAGATTGATAATTATATAAGAAACTAAAAAAATTATTCCTATGGAAAAAGAATTTAAAATTTGTTGTCCGTGTATTTGTGTATGCTTATGCGTTATTGTTGTCTTCATAATAGGCATTTTTATTTACTTTCTTAAACAACATTTTGATTGGTGTCAATTGGTAATTGGAGCCTCATTACTTATTTTATTGATTATGTGTATTTGTGTAATATATAAATGTTGTAATATAAAAAAAATACGATTAAAGAGTGAAGATATAGAATCCAAACTGAAAAACATCGAAGATAGTTACAAAGATATTTCAAAGCAAATGTCAAGATGCTCCTTCTGTTCCTCAGCTATTGCAAATGATAGTATATATAAGACGATTGAAAAAGTTGCCGAAACATTTTGCAATAAGAATTGTGATGGCTCTAAATTAAATACCTTTAAAGAAGTAGTTGACGCTATTATAAAAAGTTACGAGTCAGACCGGAAAACTCTATCAAATAGTGAAAATAGTCAAGAGGAAGAGAATAATGGCACAGATACAAATGATGAAAGCATAACTAGACAATAAAATTAGAATATGGGAAATAGGGTTTATTATGGAGAGTATACACTCAAGCATTGGCTTGATCTGATACTCAAAAAGAATATTGTCTTGCCGGAGTATCAGAGATACTTCGTATGGGACGAGAACAGGGTGAAGACACTCATAGAGACTTTTAACAGAAATCAGTTCGTACCTCCAATAACGATTGGGGCGTACACGAAAGGAAATACGGTTCAAAACCTGATTATTGATGGCCAGCAACGATTGACAAGCTTACTGTTGGCGTGTTTGAACATCTTCCCCGACAAAACTAAATATGCGAAATTAGTTGAGAATTATGCTAATGAGAATGATGACATAACAGACGATGAGGATATGCCATACGATAATCTGCTGGAATGGAGATTCTCAGTTCTTACCGAGAAAGGTAGTACGCTGGATGATATCCGAGACAAAATATTGGAGGGTAATTATAAATCATTGGGATTAACCCTTACTGAAGATTTCCTAAAGACTCATTATTTAGGTTTTTGCTATCTTGTGCCGGAAACATCTGTAAATAACTCACAGAAAAAATTCTATTCTTCCGTTTTCCGGAATATTAATATCCAAGGCGAACCGCTTCAACCTGTCGAAAGTCGTCAATCACTGTATTTCCTGGATGAGAGTCTTATAGATTTCTTTGAGCCTTCCTTTGGTAAAGAGGTACTATTAGATGCCAAGAAATATGGAGGTGTCGGGCGAATGGATTTCGTTAGATATATGTCGTTGCTTACCCAATATCATATAACGAGCCGATTCTCTTCTGTGGCCTATGGGTATAGATTCAAAATGGAAAAATACTACGAGGAATACATCTATTCTGTAGTCGGTGAGGTGCCTTCTGATAAGTTCGGAAGCTTTGAAACGTTGTTTCCCCATAAAGACTTCACAACAGAGATGAACAGGCTAACAACCTATATAGACCAATTGGACCTTAAAGGCATATATAGTTCTATTATCAATATGGATATGTATTTTATGGGATTGATATATCATGTTGTTATCCTTAAACACAATCTCATTATTAATAACGTTGATGGTTTCAGGCGTAATGTCCAATCAAAGATAGATGAATACAAGAAGGACAAATATCATTCAAGGAATCCTGCGGCGCTTAAGCATTTAAAAGCCCGAATGGAGAGCTCCATTAATATATATAATAGGTATATATCAAGATGAAACATACAGATTTTATATTATCTCCTATCACAAGTCTCCTAAGTGAAACGGTTACAGCTTGTGTCGGAGTAGGCGATGGAATGGGGACATCAACTATCGCAGAGCACATTATGCAGTCTCTGTTTCTCCGTATGACGGGCTTTCAGGAACAAAAGATGAAATGTATATGCTGGGAATTGGCAACCTATGACTATGAATATCGGTATACACGTTTTAAACAAAGCCCGTTGGGAGAATGTTCCAACTACAGAGAAAAGAATCTGGTAATAAATGATATCATTAGTTGTAGCAAGAAGATAGATGATTCATATGGCATTCTGGATAATATGGCGAAGACGCAAATCATTCAATCCGTTTTAACTGACATGGATGATATCTTAGTAGATTCAAATCTGTACAAATGGCAAGGCAGACAATATGAAGATTATAAACTGATTGCAAAAGAAATAAAGCATGGTCATCTTCTTGTCGGCGGAAAAAACGGTACGGTGTCTCTTTTCCAAGAAAACAAGAATGGTATAGGTGGGGGGTATAAAGATTTGTTGTTCATCTATGACAAAGTTTATCTACATAGGAACAGGTGTGCGCATAACACCCTGTCTTATCAGGATAATCTGCCTACACTTGACAAATTGCTGGACAATGATTATATATATGAGAATTATTTTTTACGGTATGCTATATTGATCTTAATAGATAAGATCGTAATTGCACTCTATAAACAGTATCTATCTGCGATGGAATCGTTTTGACGGCTTATGAAGAAAATACTAGTATTGATGATGAGCGTGCTGCTGGCATTTGGATTGTTTAGTGCATGTGGTAATTCTGATGATAATCCTGATACTAATGATTACAGTGAAAAAGAGGAAACTGGTACGATTGAGAAGAGTAGTGGCCAGATGGTAGATTTCCAACTCCAGAATGAGGATGGTACGGAATGTTACAATTTTAAGGAGGGTGATAATATCATTTTCAGGCTGGAGATCAAAAACGATACTGATGAAGATGCTATATTGCCTCCTTTCTCAGAGGTTTTAGGTCTTGATGTTTTTACCGTCTTTTCACAGGAAGGGGTAAAGATCGGGACGCCTTGGGATGTAATAATGACAAGCTTTCGTGAATGTGAAATTATCGGGGCACATAATTCTGTCGTATTTGTCTGTCCCTGGTTTGACATCCTGGCATTATATTATAATGGAACCCATCATTACTATTCCGAGTATTTCTATAAAAAGGATGATAAATCACCACTTCCCCAAGGGGAATACTTCTCTGAATTTGATATCAAACTAAATGAAAAGACGATAACTTGTTACCGAAAATTTGATATAAGGTAACATGTCGCTTTTATTTTGTGCTATATTTGTCTAAAATTCATAGTTGAAACTAAGTTAAAGAAAAAATGAAAAAAAGGAGAGTTTGTAAGCAGGGGAAGGTACAGAATTGTCAAAGGACAAGATCTGGCCTATCTGGTATGCCTATCATTGATAGGAGATCTCTATCTGTTAAAATAAAAAAGGATGGTGTAATCAATGTTGCCGCCAAATTGGTTGGAAAGCCTGGTATAATCATTCCCCCTACAGAGGGGCTATTAGGTAAAGAGGTTGCTATAACCATTCAAGAGCTCGCAAGCAAGAAGGTAATTGGACCTGAAGCTTTGGTTAAAGTTCAGCTCAAAGGGCTTAAACTCGAACGGGCTGGTGGCGTATGGCCTCCATATATGGTAAAATTGGAGAAAGGAACAGTTGTAAACATTGAAAAAATCAAGAAAATATGATGGAAGAAGAGAAGAAAGAAAAAGAAGTCATGGAAACAGAGAATCAATCAAACAAGTATTCAGACGGGGAGCAGATCAAGAATTTTATGAAAGAAGCATCGTCTAAGAGGGATACGATGGGTAGGCAAGTTATATATACACTTATTGCCGTTTTGTGGGCTCTCACATATTCAGAAGAGAATGGAAAGATTAATGCCAGTATCTGGTTAGAGATATCTTTCATTTGCGGAATACTTTATGTTTGTTTAGATTACCTGTATCATTTCGTGTCTAACTATTTTTATAAAAGCATTCTGAAGAATCATTTCATACCAGAAGAAAATGGCGGTATGGTATACAAGGATAGGATTTCTAGTAAAATAGTTGAATATCGAACAAAATGTTGGATGGATGTGGGTTGCTGCTGGAGCTTCATTCTAATGCTACTCCTGTTCTTCACCGCAATACCACTGATCATACATGTGGCATCTCTTTCTTAACAAATGATTGGAAAATTAAAAAAACTCAAGAAAATTGTAATGAAACATATAATTATTATTAAAAAAGTAGGTGCTATTAGGAGAAATATGTAACTTTGAACTAAAAATATATAAACTAACGATAATAACAAATTATCATATATATGAATAAAATAACTAAGTATCTTCTGGGAAATACCAAAAAAGAATTATCTGGGGCACTTACAAATATTGCAAAAAAGATTATAGATAATGAATGTTCTTTATTTGTGGGATCTGGTATGTCCCTAAATTCGAATTTACCATCATGGTATCAGATGCTAAAGCCATGTGCAGATGATTTAAAAATTAAAATACAGCCACATTCGGATTTATTTTCCTTAGCACAGTATTATGTAAATAAAAAGTCAGAGGGAGAATTACGGAGTATAGTAAGTGACCAAATCAATCTATTGGCAAAATCAACATCCTTACATGAAGATTTAGTTAGGGCAGGATTTAAAAGTATATGGACAACAAATTACGACCAATTAATTGAGAATAGCCTCCGAAATGTTGAAATAGCTTTCAATCCGATTACTTCGGATTATGATTTAGCATCTGTTTCTTATGAAGGGAAAGTCAATGTGTACAAAATTAATGGAGACATCTCCAACCGTAAAGGAATGGTTTTGACACAGAAGGATATTGAGAGATATACAGATACGCACAAATTACTATTGACATTTCTAAAAAAGGAATTGGTTTCTAATACATTTCTATTTATTGGTTATAGCTTTACAGATAGAATAGTATTGAATTGTCTTAGTGAAATAAGAGAGTATCTACAAATACCTAATACTACCAATTATGCTATTATGGTTGTAACAGGAAAGGAGGACCAAAATACTCTTTATTTCGTAGATGACTTAAAAAAGCGATACGGAATAGAGTGTCTTTACATTAAAAAAGAAGATATTTCAATTATTATTGAGATGCTATGGAGATACATTAGAAACAAAAAAGTTTTCATATCAGGAGCATACTATACACTATCTGACAAAGAAGAACATTTTGCCGATGCTTTATCAGAACATCTCGTTAAAAAATTGTATCATAATGATTATCGAATCTCTACAGGTATTGGGAAACGACTTGGGGCTTTTATAACAGGTTATGCAAATCAATATCTTATAGTAGAAGGGATAACTAATATAAGTAAGTATTTGTCAATGAGACCTTTTCCTTTTCACCTCAATTTAGATGAAAAAGAGAAAATCAGGTACAGAACGATAATGCAGCAAGACTGCGCTGCCTCGATTTTTATGTTTGGACGTAGTGAATCAACTGCAAAAGAAGGGGCATTTGAAACTATTGGACATTATAGTCGTGGTGTATATCAAGAATTTGAAATCGCAAAAAAACTTGGTTGCAAAATAATCCCTATAGGCTCTACTGGATATGAGGCACATGTGATATGGAATGAGGTAAGAAATAATATAAACGAATATCCATATCTGTCTAAGAAAATCGATGTTCTGGGAAGTGAAAAGAATCCTGAAAGATTATCAAAGATTATTCTTTCTATCTTAGAGGACAACACCAAACATCACGGAATTAATTAATAAAAGGAATGATCTCTCCATAATGAGTAATTCTCTATTCTCAACTGGAAGCGATAGTTTTGTTTGACTAAATAAATGATTAATACCTTGATAGTAGTATTGCGGAATATTGGAAATGTCATACAATGAAATAATATATTTACATATGGAGTAAAGAAGCGAAATTCTCGCGTTATAGTTCCCTTTGTATGTTGTTAAATATGATTGTATTATTATAATTGGATATGTGTGTAAAGGAATTTTCTCATAAGTAGCAATATATTCATTAAGAGTTTTAATAGGATATTTATCCAATTCATCCAACAGCACTTTACAAACAACATGAATAGCAGCAGCAACAGAATCGATGCTAGGTGTTAGTTCTTTATATACAAGTTTTCTCATCCATTGATAATTCTCAGGAATATCTTCCGCTGATATATTGAAGAATATTGGAAAAACAATCATGTCTCCTTTTTCATATTTTTCTTTAATCAATTCAATTTCTTCGTTTGCGCATTTAGAAGCAATACAATTGGGACTTAAAATGATTACTGCATAACGGCAAGAGCCAACACCTTCAACAAAATTTTTGTAATTTCTTTGATCACTCATTAGCATAGTCCTTCTATCATACCATACAGGAATACAATAGTCATCCAAATGGTATAATAACGACTCGACAATAGCCTGTCTATCTTTACTTGAAAAGCAAAAGAATACCATATAATTTGTTATTATCATTCGTTCATTTGCATTATTTATCTTATATTATTAATGTAAATCCCCAAAATGAATGAAAAATGAAAGCAAATGAAAACAACCAGAAAGTAACAGGTGTCATAGAAGAATTCTTATGGCATTGCGAATTTGAGAAGAAATTAAGCGAGAAGACATTGAATGCTTATAAAGCAGATCTATCACAATTCGTTAGCAGCATTGGTGATCTTGATATTTCAGAAGTGACAAAAGATGTTTTAAGGAAATATCTTCAGGCAATATCTCATTTTCGACATAAAACTATCAAAAGGAAAATAGCGACAATAAAGGCTATGCTGAATTATTACGAATATGAAAATGAATGGTATAACAGTCCCATGCGGAAGATGAAAATCAGGATGCGTGAGCCTGTCCGCTTACCTACAGTGATGAACATAAAAGAAGTAAGGTTATTGCTTGGCATTGTTTATAAGCAACGAATGAATTGTAAATCAGATACCTTTTCCTATCATATGGCTACTCGTAATATTGCAATTATCGAGTTACTGTTCGCTTCTGGTATGCGTGTCAGCGAACTGTGTGACCTGCGTGTATGCGATATTGACATGAAGCAAGGGTGTGTCAGAATCATTGGTAAAGGGAATAAAGAGCGAATAATAGACATCAGCCAGAAAGCCACATTATCAGCAATAAAAGATTGGCTAAATGAACGAGGTTGTTGTGACTCACAATCTCCATTATTCGTTAGCCGTTTACATAATATCCTCTCTACTCAATCTGTGAGACTACTCATAAAGAATATTGTTGCATCTTCTCAAATTGAGAAGAAAATAACCCCGCACACTTTTCGTCATACATACGCAACTCTTTTATTGGAAGAGGGTGTTGACATTACTTATATTCAACATCTGCTTGGTCATAGTTCTGTTGTAACGACACAGATATACACTCATGTGAATCTTCAAAAGCAGCATGAAATATTAAGCAAGAAACATCCGAGGAGGCTAATATGAGCTATGACCATCTATTTATTTACATTTCTATCACCTCGTCGCATAACTCGCTGACAGTTGTTCGGTGGGTGATGAAAAGCATGGTCTTTTGTGGGTATGCCGTAAAGAGATGGTGATACAGTTCGCGCTCGGTGGGTTCGTCGAGGGAGCTGCTGATCTCGTCGAGCAACAGGATGTCGCCACTGTGGAGCAGTCCGCGGGCGATGGCGATACGCTGCGCCTGGCCCTCGCTGAGTCCGCTGCCGCGCTCACCCAGTTCGGTGTTGATGCTGTCGGGCAGGTCAAAGACGAAGTCAGCACAGGCGGTATGCAGCACCTGGCGCAGTTCGTCTTCGGTGGCGTCAGGCTTTGCCAGTTGCAGGTTATAGCGGATGGTGCCGCTCATCAGGGTATTGCCCTGTGGCACGAAACACAGTTCACTGCCCATAGAGACCTGTCCGCTTGTCGGCTCGATATTGTAATGGGTGTTTTGCGTTCACTGGCTCGATGGCTGAAAAGACTCTTCCGTAAAACAGAAGGTGCCACAGTACAAGTTGAAGGGAATGACGGATATGGCGAACTGCTCATCAGCCATTTGGAAACTCTTTCCAAAGGAAAAGTGATGAAGTTGAGGAAAAACGGTAGCAGAAACACATGGAAAGGCGAGGTAATGTCAATGACGGATGCCTATCTTTTTCTAATCAGGATGCCTACCGTATACCCTGATAATATTACGCACCACATGGCCAGTGATTGCCTGATATATCATGCCCAACTTAACGAAAATCAGCAGTTGACCATGCGGGAGAGGTATGTAAGAGGCAATCGAGTGGTGGACTTAAAACTTAATAGTAATCATCAGCCGATAGTTGTCAGGCTGTTATTTAAACAGAGTCAAACTTATGAAGAAAATCATCATCATTATCGCACTGGTGTTTCTTCTTGCCATAGCAGGAATATTCATCGCTACCCAAGAACGGACAAACAGACAGTCACAACAGAAAGAACAGATTGAGATGGAACGATTACGGGACCGACTCCAGACATTTACGAAAGACAAAGAACAGTATGATCTCAAGACACGTTACAAGGTGGTTTGCAATGCGAAAGACGCTGAAATGCAGTTCCTGAATCTGACTGAAGGACTGAAAACTGATACGCAGCATATTGGAACAGATGTGATATGGACAGCAATAAGTTCCAGTCTGGACACATTGAAAATGACTATCCATCTTCAGCCAACAAGTGAGGAGTGGCTGGGTGTCATTGATGTAAAGATGAAAAAGGTTCCTGACATCAGGCAGATCAATCTCTATGAAGCTGTTACAAGTAAAGACACTGTCAATTACCAACGAGGTGTGTTAAACGATGTTGAACATAAACAATAAGAATTATGCAAACTATCAAATTAAGATCAATGGGAAGTGATGTTGTACTCTTGCAGCAACTTCTCAACAAATGGGGGTACAAAGTAGATGAGACGGGACTCTTTGACGAGCAGACCGACATTATGGTCCGTGACTTTCAACGTAAGAATAAACTTGCTGTTGACGGTATTGTCGGCAAAGGCACATGGAGCAAATTGCAAGACGAGAATGCCCGCCAGACGGCTACCCTTCGGCTTACTGAAGAGGATTTTAAACGTTGCGCAGAGATCCTGGGCGTAGAAGTGGCTGCCGTGAAAGCCGTACAGGAGGTGGAAACAGGAGGCCGTGGTGGTTTCTTTGCCCCTGGTCGTCCTGCTATTCTCTTTGAAGGTCATATTTTCTGGAGCCAACTCAAGAAATATGGTCTTAACCCAGAGGACTATGTAAAAGGCAACGAGGATATTCTCTATCCAAAATGGACGAAAAGCCATTATAAGGGAGGTATGGGTGAATACGATCGTCTGAAAAAGGCCCTCGCCATCCACGAGAAAGCTGCTGCCTGTTCTGCAAGTTGGGGACTGTTCCAGATTATGGGGTTCAACTATGAGGCTTGCAGATGTAAGAACGCCAGGGAGTTTGTCGAAAAGATGTGTGCCAACGAAGGAGGTCAACTCGATCTCTTCACGGCATTCCTGAAATCCAACGGTTGGGACAATTATCTCCGTACGCTTAACTGGACGGAGTTTGCCCGACACTACAATGGTCCTCAATATGCACAGAACAAATACGACGAGAAACTGCAGAAAGCATACATGAAGTACAAGCAATAAATTGAACTTCCTGATAGTTCGTCGAATTCTGTCTTATCTTTTTGCTCATACGATTATAAAGAAGAACTCCTGCCATTGGTCACTTACGACAATGCAGGAGTTTTTTATGTGTCTTGGTGGACTAAACTGTAGCATGAAAAACAGATTTCTTCACATATTCAACAAAGAGTATTTTTGCAATAAAATCAATCTGGCAGGTTCCGAAAAGCCCAATAGTAAACAGAGTAGGAAACTAAATATGAACGATCATGAAAAAGTAGGTAGGCTTTATTATTCAAAAGAGATTTAATTAACAAGGCGGTTCCTGAAAAGCCTAAGATAGAGTAAGGAAAAAGAAAAATAGAGATTATGCCTAAAAAATTAAGTATGACAGGCTTGAAAGTTGAGTTGGAGAATTGGCACAGAGAAAGGTTTGAAGGAATTGATAGTAGTTTCATGCCATACTTCTCGAAAGGAGGATGGGAAGGATGGTTGCAAGTAGAATGGGCTATGTATTTGAATTCACAAGATTATGATGTCTTAAGAGAAGAGCCAATTTATAATAATAACCAAAGAGCAGATCTTGTAATTAATAAAAACATACCTCGGGGTGATAACCAAGTATTTAACAATATAGCAATTGAGATAAAGTGCCAGTCAATTTACAATAGCCAAGATCAATTTCTTGAATCTGTAAAAAGTGATATTAATAAACTAAAAGAATTGAGATACTATTGGAGTAAACTTATGGTTGTTGTTGCCATTGACGATAATATATTGAATTTATTGAGAAGAGAAAATTTTCTAATAAGAATGCATACAAACCTTGCTTTTGGATATAGAAGTGTATAACACCGTCTTTAGTCAAATAATAATTGCGAGTCAATTTCTCGACTCGCATTATTATTATAAAACTTTTCAAAATATCCCACAATTCAGTTTGGTGACACTTGTCTCATTTCTCAAAGGTCTCGGATTCCAGACAACAGATACCACAAAGTTCACCCGACATAGGTGGCCATGGTAGTGGCGATAAGCGTTTATATCGTTTAAGTCCTATAAGGACTCTGAGAGTGATTTCTTACGCAGTTTGCCGAGGTAAGCAGGCGTGATATTGAGGTACGAAGCGATATCCTGCATTGCATTATCCTGTACGATGCTGGGACAACGCTGTAGCAGAAGTTCGTAACGCTCGAGTGGCGTGGCGCAGTATAGGTTTTGATAATGCAAATGGAACTGGCTGGTCATGTGCTCAGCAATGAGACTACGTAATTCCATTGTTTCAATGTTTTGGTCAAAGAACTGATTCAACTGCTCACTTGTGACCCTGATCACGCGGCTGGGCATTGTGGCCTTGATGGTAATCTGCGCTGGAAGTCCACTAAGACAGGCTGGATAATCACCTACGAATTCGTCCTTAAATGAGAACCACACTACGTGCTCTTTGTCATCACTAATGCCATAAGTCAGATATTTGAAACACCCGTATTCAACGAACGCGAACCAACGGGTGGGGTCGCCCTCACGCTCCATCTGGTCACCCTTACTATATTTGACCACCTCACCCTCCCGTTTGCAGAACTCCCGCAGCGTTTCGAGGTTTAAACTGCTATTGTTAAATCCTGTTTCCATTGTCCAATTAAATTTGCGGGTACAAAGATACGACTTTATTCTGAATTTAGCGTAACTAAAGCGTATTATTATCAGCAAATGTATAAATCGGACAGTTTATTTGATGATCTTCATGGTAAATTGCATTATGTCAACAAGAAACTCCTGCACCAATCATACTGACAGGCGCAGGAGTTGATAGAAGTTTTCATCATATTGATAATCCATGGTTGGCATAGTCAAACACAGATTGTTCCACTAATGACTATCTCGTATTATTAACCTTGTTTATTCCATGCCACGATATTGGCATATACATCATTGAAATCTATACTACCACCATTATCTTCAATGCAAATATCAGTTACATGTCCGATAACGTTGTTTTCTGCATCAGTAATATCGCTATTGCTGACACTGCGATCAAAACTGTTAGATTTGGTAGACGAGAATTCTATAGTGAGATTGTCGCCCTGAACAAATGCATCACCCATAGAAAGTTTGGTTAAATTTCCACTGGTCGTAAATGGTTTTGTTTCATCCACATAGGTTTTACATTCATCCTTGATAACTACTCTTACATCATTCCAGCACTGGGTTACTATATTCCAGCACATGTACATTCCTTTTTTGATACCGGGAAGATTAAAAGACCTGCTTGTTGATTCTAAATTGTCCATAATTCAAAATTTTATTTAGTTAATATTTGGTTTGTTTGCTGACATGCGTCAGTAAATACTTTCAGTTCATATTCCATTGCTTTGCGAAATATATCCATCGCTTTCTTTTCATCGATCTCAGAACGATGTTTCTCAAGCATCTGTGCCATCTGTATGGCGCCATTTGGCTCTCCTTTGTTCCAATCTACCCAGAATCGATAAATTGAGTCTTCAGGGGTATATCCATCAATAATATTGGCAACCCAGTTCCAAAGATACTCGCATGGCAACATAACAACACTAAGATATGGAGAATCAAGTGATCCTGCTACATATGCCTCGTATTGTGCGTACTCCTTTATGGAATCACCAGGTGTTACACTTTCTATGTCATGGATATGCCAATCGTCGTGGTATGTCTTATTATACTCCGCATAACTGTCGGCCTTTTGGTTGTAGAAAACTTTCCAATCATCATTATCCGCACAAGTTGCTCCTGTGACATAATCATTCTGTCCATTGAAGCAATAATAAGCATCTTGGACCATAAGTTGACCATAGTTGTTCGGATCAAGGTCACCATTGACAATACCTTTGAAATAGTTTGTTTTAAGGACCTTGACAGCAATGCCCATACATGATGTCCAAAGATTGAAAAATAAAGTACTCTCAATTGGCGTATCATCCGTGATAAGCCACTCCAGTCTTGTTCCTCTAAGTTTGTCATGAGGAATGAAAAAATCTCTTTTTAACATAATTGCAGTTTTAAAGTGAAAATGAATTGTTTTGTTTGTCTTGATTTCTATTGTGAATCTAATAGAATATAGTGATATCAGAATTATAAATTAAAATTTAAATAGTGCTTGTGACCTTTCTCTTTTATAAAGAAGTCATCTGGTATAATTCCCTTCTGTTTGCCATATCTTATAAGACTGCCAAATGAATAGTTTTCAATACCATTTCCTTGTGGATCGTAATTCCCTATTTCACACTCATAATGATACAAGTTGTATAAATACTCTATTAAATCTTTACATCTTAATGCCTGAGAAATGTCAATTTCAAAGAACATAAATTCATCGTTAGTGATTATTCTCTTTTCTTTTAAATAGCAGATGTACGAGAAATATTGCAAAGCTCTGTCAACTTTCTTTTCCAATTCACTTCCGTGAAAATCTTCTGTATATTCAAATTCGTCATATTGAAAAACATATATCATATCTCGTATATCCTGATCCGATTTTAATCGCTCTGTAAGCTGGTCAATATACGTTGCTCTTTTTACTTTGTTTGATTTACGATATTCATTGACTGCCATAAACAAGCCGATTAAGCCAATAAATACGGATATGCATTCACATATCTCTTTAATATGATCCATTATGTACTCCATATAAACTTAAATTAATGATTAAACACTATTTCAACAGCAAATATACGAATAATAAATACTAAAAATACCAATCGGTATGTTTATCTGACTGATTTTTATGGATTATTAACCATTAGTCTATTATATTTTTCATCTTTTTGTAGTTTGATATAACTAAAAAATGAATTTCAACGATTAATATTTTCGAATTATAAAGGACCTCAGAGGAAAGAATCTCTGCAAGATGATAGGTAGATTCAACTATTATTTGTATTTTGCACCAGCAATTGAGGTCAATAAAGAGTTGTTGATATTTACACAAATTGCGAAGGATTTCGGACTCCTGAAAGTAACTATTTGGTGACCTCTCCCAAATAATGGCTCTAATCATTACCGAAAGTTAACAAATTATCAAAAATCTGTGGTTTAGACAAAAATGCTTAAATTACAAACGAAACGGTATTTTTATGCTTTCATTTCGAAAAATAATATTATCTTTGCAAATTGAATTAATGCCACTATTTAAGTGGACTCAAATTTTAATCATGGGAAAACCATTTAAGGGAGAGCTGAAAAAGCTTTCTGAAACCATTCGATGGGCTGAGCAACAAGATGTGACGCGTCTTGCACGGTTTCTGTTTGCAGAGAACAAGCAGATACCTCTGGTGTGCATTGGCTCTGGCGGTTCGCTCAGTGCTTGCCATTATGCAGCCCAGCTCTATCAGCAGCGCAACGGTGTGCTGGCACAGGCGATGACCCCACTTCAGTTGATGTATGCAGGACATAATATTATCCGTAGTAGCAAACTGCTTTTCCTTAGTGCCAGTGGAAAGAACAAAGATATACTGAATGCCATCAAGTATGGCATAAAGTATAACGAGACAGACATGATGAGCCTGACCCTCCGCAAGAACAATCCTATCGAAGAACTTCTGGAACAGCACCCCAAGGTACAGCGTTGGTGCGAGGACATTCCTAGTGAGAAAGATGGCTTCTTAGCCACAAATTCGTTGGTTGCTACGTTCACGCTGCTCTGCAAAGCGGCAGGTTACATGGTTCAAGATTCAAGTTTGAATCTGCATGACACTTTGAACTTTGAGCTGGCCACAAGGCCATTGAACCTTGAACTGTCCTCCATCCAGAACTTCATTGTTCTCTATGGTGCAGTAGGTGAGGCAGTGGCATGGGATATTGAATCCAAACTCACAGAGGCAGCTTTAGGTTCAGCCCTGTTGAGCGACTACCGCAACTTCGGTCATGGCCGTCACCATTGGTTCGACAAGCGGGGAGAGAACTCATGCATCATTGCACTGGTCACGCCCGTTGAAAAAGATTTGGCACAAAAAACCATCGGTTGCCTGCCTAAGAAAATACCTGTTATCTATATAGAAACAGAACTGGAAACGCCAGCAGCATCCATCGATATGCTGTTGAAGGCATTCCGCTTTGTCAACAACTTGGGCGAAGCCCGTAGCATAGACCCCGGCAAACCCGGAGTGCCAGGGTATGGCCGTGTGCTGTACAATCTGGACTATTTCAAGTTGACCAACCGCATCCTTCCCTCAGAAAAGACACTCGAAGCGGCTGTTCTCCGCAAATTGGGTCTTGCTGGAAAGGATAATGCCCCGTTGTGGAATCATTACAGCGATGCATGTAAGCGTTTTGTGCGTCTGCTGAACAGGGGCAAATTTTCCACCGTAGCCTTCGACTACGATGGTACTCTCTCTCCCTCCGACCATACAAGCCGTTACACAAAGGGGTTGTGTCCTGAAATCACGAATGCTTTGCTACCGATCTTGGAAAACGGAGCGCAGATTGTGGTGGCTACAGGCCGTGGAAAGTCAGTAGGCGAATCTTTCATGAACACCATCGATTGCAAGTATTGGCCACAAATCAAGGTGGGCTACTACAACGGTGCTTGCCTCTTAGCATTAGGCGATGAGGCAAAGCTGGAAGAATGGAAGAACCAGCCTTTCGACAGTGAACTTAAAGCGCTGGAGGATGAACTGAAACAAAGACTCCCTAAGGGCTGTGTGGACTACAAATTTGAAGAGCGCAGCCTTCAACTGTCCATTGAGGGAGAAATGACCCAGACGGAATCACTACTGGTTTATGAGACCTGCCGTGAAATCATCTGGGACAAGCAGATGAAAGGCATCCGTGTTTGGCGCAGCAGTCACAGCATGGATATTGTGGTTTTCCGTGAAGTGAGCAAACTACGAGTAATAGAAGATCCAGATCACACCTTGTGTATTGGTGATTATGGAACCGTGGAAGGCAATGACTATGAAATGCTGACCAGTAAGTTTTCATTGAGCGTTGACCGTGTATCAAAGAATGCAAAGAGTTGTTGGAACATTGCCCCGTCAGGTATGAAGGGACTTGATGCAACCCTCTATTACCTAAGCCGCATGAAGGCAATCGAAGGGAAGATAACGTGTAAGTTTAGCGTATGAATGACAATCTTGCAGTTTCATTGTTAGCAAAGGTCACAAAGTGGGATGACAAGCGCCTTAGCAAGGAGCTTCCTAAGTTGTCCTTCATGGCCAGGACGAAATATGATTCCTATAGCCAGTTTGACCCTGGCTTCAGGTTTATGTCGAGTTTTGCCCAGTGGATGTCACAATTTGACAAGGAGGATGTGGAGACTATCTATTCCGCCTTCAATAAGCACTTGACATTTATATCCTCTGAGCAAATCAAGTATCTTGTGGACTTGATGTATAGCTCAAAAATAAAACCGTTCATCAGAGACCTCTCCGCAAGCAAGGCGGGATTGTCCAGATACCAGTTGAACAAGATTGAGAACTCACAGGAATACAAGATCCAGAAGCGTCTCTCTTTAGTAGTGGGTTTGAGCGATGGTTCGCACATAGATATTCTCAGACGTACGGCAGGTTTCAGCAATGAGCAGGTACTCCCAATGTACTATCCCAATCAGGAGAAATTGCAGGATATGTATGATGAACTGCGTAAGGACAATTTGCTTAAAGGAACCAATAGGAATCTGTTTGAGTCTTTGTTTCTAGTGGATGACTTCACCGCGAGCGGAACCAGTTTTGCCAGAAAGGAAGACAACAAGTTCAAAGGTAAAATCATAAAAGTCTTGAGAGGTATGAAACCCAAGGAAGCAGGCTCTGAAGGATCGGCTGATGATGAGTCAAAAGAACTTTCCGACCTTTTCGTGAAAGGTCAAGTCAAGGTCAGCGTCCTTTTCTGTGTGGCTACAGAGGAGGCCATAACGAATATCAAGCGTGAAGTGGGAAAATATCTATCTGACAACGGCATGAATGACCTGATACAGTTCAATGTGGACTGTGTCCAGCTAATTAAGACGGAAGAGATAAATCTTATCAAGACCCATCCTGGCCTCAAGAATGTACTGAAAAAAGACAAGTACTACGACTGGTCATCTATACTGACCGACAGTTACCGAAAAGGCAAACACGATGAACCCTACTGGGGCTTTAACGAGTGTAGCCTATTGCTGGTGCTATCCCACAACACACCAAACAATACTATGCCCGTAATATGGGAAGATACAAGTAAATTCAGGGGGCTATTCCCACGTATAAGCAGACATTGATATGGATAGACCATCAAATCCTTTTGCACTGCGCACTACCGAGAATATCGATTCTGACGAGCTGTTTCTGAAGTTGTTCTCCACAGAACCTATGAGGAAACTGCAAAAACAGAACGATGAAGGTAAGTTGTGGCATTTCGTGACGTTTATCCAAAGCCCTCCGGGATTTGGAAAGACCTCCCTGTTGCGTATTTTCTATCCCACCGTCTTGAAGAAGATTGTGAGTCACAACAAGGAAACGAGGGATGTGTTTGAGGCATTGAACAAACTGAATGTCAAGGACAAGAACAGAATCAAACGCTGCGCTGTTTATCTGTTGACACGAAGCGACTACGCCCTAATTGATGACGAGGAGATGTACTCCAGGGCTGAGCAAACTTCCCTGTTCCTGGCATTGCTCAATGTGCGCTTTGTGATAGCCACCATTAAAACGTTGATGAGGTTAACGGGAGTGGGCTCTGAAGACTTATATAAGATAGCGTACACGCCACAGGATGCCAACATTCTGGATGCTGAACTGGATTTCCCAAGAACAAGATGCAGTTGCAAAGACCTACTGGACTGGGCTTCGGAGAAAGAAAAAGAGATATACAAAGCCATCAACTCTTTTGAGCGAGAGGGGAACAGTGTGTTCTCCTGTTCGTCGCTGTTTGTGCTGCCGTTGATGAATGCACAGTGGTTTTCCTATCCGGGTCATACTCTTTGTGATGAATTCATTTTCCAACTTGACGATGCCCATAAGTTGACAAAAGAACAGCGCAGTACTCTTGAAAAAGTATGCGTTGAAACGCGATTGAACGTCACTTTCTGGATTGCAGAGAGGTTGGACAACCTGGTGTCAAGCGAACTGCTGGAAACTGACAAGCAGGAACGGGACTACCAAGTCATAGAGTTGGACAAGTATAAGGATAAAAAATCTATCGAGTTCGAAAAGATGGTCAAATTGATTGCCAATAGGAGATCAACATACGCTATGGCAGACATAGACTTGATGATGCTTTTGGCCAATAGTGATGAAGGGGAGTGGGAACAGAAATATCGGGCTGGAGCTCAGAAATATTTGCATAAACTCTCCACCAATCCAGAAATACGATCATACGAAAACCTTATCAAAGCCGTAGAGTCAATAACGGATGTAAAGGAGCGGGCTTATAACGCCAGAGCACTTTTGATGTTTGCTAACCGCAAGACCGAAGTGGTTGAGACCATGCGCCTATTCCCGTATGAGCCGGAGGAGATTAACTCCCTGTTGGGTGAAACCTTGAAGGCTACAGAAGAGATACTGCCTGCGGAATTGGGGTTGCCTAAGTATTATGGTGAGAAGACGCTTATCAATGTGGCCAATGTGAACGTTGAGCAGTTCCTCGACTTCTCGTCAGCCTTGTTCAGCCGTATTACAGCGAAGAAGATAACGAGCCCTACGGATTACTCGCTGACGGCAAAGGAACAAGATGAGGTGATCAGGGATAAGGCCGCTGAGTATTTTGCCAGAATAGAGAAGATGCCACGTGGCGACGAAATGAAAGTCTTTCTGCTGAGGATGATTGACTTCTGTAAGAAGCAGACTTTTACAGATAGTTATTCATATAGGACTGTCAGCGGCTTTGCCGTGAATGATGACTTTGGAACGCGGCGGCAGAAAAAAAATGTGCCTTGGCATAAAGACCCTGAAAATGCGCAGTTGATAGATTTGTTGAGAACTTGTGTGGCCTACAACCTTCTGACATTAAGACTTGATGAACTACAGGGGAAGAAGGGGCAGTTGTGGTCGGTGTTCTATTTGAACCGTGCATTATGTGTATATGCAGGCATCCCGTTGAACTACGGAGGCTGGCGTAAGTTGAAAGTTGATCAGATTAAATCCTGGTTATAAAGAAAGAGTGAGTTATGAAGTGGAATTCTTATATGTTCTTTCAGCAGGAAGAAGTCTCCGATTTTTGGAAGAGTTACTATGCCCAAAGAAACGCTAAGTTGCTGTTCGTGATGGGAAAAGGCTTTGACCCCAGGATGAACAATACTTTGAAGAAGATCTTTGAGGATTTGGCCTACCAGTCTTTGGATTGCTTGGCTGTTGACTTTCCAGCACAGGAAGAAACGGACGGAGATGAATTCTATAAGTTGAATGTGGCAGAGTTTGAGGCACTGATGAATGAAAAGGGCGTATTCTATCAGACGATAACCATTGACGCAAAGCTCTCATGGGATAACCGTATCAAGAGTATGCTCAGGCAATTGAACCAAATTACATATACGGCTTATACTGATATAATCTTGGATGTCAGTGCTATCCCCTGTGCGTATTATTACAATATCGCCAAGTTGCTCTATGACAAGACACAGTATGACCAGGCCAATTTCTTCATCACCGTGTCGGAGAATGTGGAGATAGATAAGTTGATCAAAAAGAAATATAACGAAGAAACGATAACTCCTCTATACAATTTCAGGGCATCCTACGGTATGGAGTCGGTTTTCAACCCCATCAATATCTTTGTTCCGCTGATGGGTGAAGACAAAAAGGAACATCTGAAACTAGTGTATGACACATTCCATCCCAAAGAGGTTTGCCCTGTTTTGCCTTTCCCGTCGAAAGAGCCTGGACGTTCAGACCAATTGCTGTGGGAGTATAATGATTTCCTGACAGATACCCTGAAAGTGGAGCCGCAAAACCTACTATATGCGCCAGAGCGTGACCCGTTCGAGTTGTACAATCGACTGGAAAAATTGATGCAAGACTACAAAGATACGTTGAAACTGATTGACGGACAAATATGTTTCGGATTCGCTTTGTTGACGAGTAAACTTTTGGCTCTTGGAGTGCTGCTGATAGGGCTGAAGTATGAGGACGAGGTTCAGGTTTATAATGTGAACTCTTCAAAGTATGATATTGCAGACAAGAAGAAGATTATTGAGGCGAATGAACATAGCGAACCTTTTTTGATGTGGATAAATGGTGAGCCATATGTGTAGTGTATAGGTGTCGTACAATGAAAATTGATGCTGGTCAATAAAATAAGTCAGAATACAATAATAAAAAAAGTTTTTGTTTTTTATTTGCGCAGTTAGACAAAAAATGTCTATCTTTGCAAACGAAATAGTGAATTCAAAAAATGGCGAGCATAGCAAGCTGGATATATGATAAGCCGCTTAGAGGCAATTACACCTTCACACACGATGAGGTGGCGCAGGCATTCCCTGACACGAGTTCCGGCAGCATTGCACGGGCACTGACCAGGGAGGTGAGCAAGGGACGGATTATGTCGCCCCTACGCGGCTTCTACGTCATAGTGCCGGATGAGTATGTGCTACGCGGGGCTGTGCCGCAGTCGTTTTACTTGGACGACATGATGCACCACCTGGGACGCAAATACTATGTGGCTCTGCTGAGTGCGGCAAGCTATCACGGAGCTTCACATCAGGTGCCGCTGCGGTTCAGCGTGATGATAGAGCCTCCCGCCATGCGTGACAAGAAGGGAGAGAAGTACCTTACGCATTATTTCTGCAAGAGCCATATTCCTGAGGCATACGTGGAGAGACGACAGACGCGGACGGGCTACATTAACGTGTCGTGTCCTGAACTGACGGCAGTGGATTTGCTGACGTATCAGGCTAAGACAGGCAGCGTTTCGCGGGCAGCCACTGTTCTGGCTGAACTGGCAGAGAAACTGGATTTCGGGCGTTTGGCGGCTGACTTCGTGAAGGAGGTGCCGGTAACCAGTCTGCAGCGTCTGGGCTATATTCTGGACGAGGTGCTGGAAGAAGGGGAAGTGGCAGAGTCAGTGTACAGTCTGTTGAAGTGTTCCGGGTTCGTGCTCCAGTATGCGCCTTTAAAGGCAGGAAAGAGCAGCGAGGGGTGCGAAAGGAACGCCAAGTGGAGAATTATTGTGAACGAAACCATCGAGATTGACGAGTTATGATACCAGAGCGATATATTACGGAATGGAGTGAGCAGGCCCCGTGGGTGGTGAATAAATTCATCGAACAGGATTTGATAGTCTGCCGTGCGTTAGTATCTATTTATAGCGATGCATTTCTTGCGGAGCATCTGGCGTTCAGAGGCGGCACGGCATTGGGTAAGTTGTATCTGAAGCCACAGCCCAGATACTCGGAGGACATCGACTTGGTGCAAGTGAAGGCAGAACCCATCAAAGAGACTATAGACCATCTAAGGGACGCGCTGGCTTGGCTGGGCGAGCCAGTGGTGAAGCAAAAGAAGCACAACAATACGCTGGTATTCAAGGTGCAGCCGACGGATATGGATGCGGGGGAGATTCACTTGAAGGTGGAGATTAACTGCAAGGAGCATTTCTCGGTATATCCGATGGTTAGGGTACCTTTTGCGGTGAATAGTTCGTGGTTCAAAGGTGCTTGCGACGTGCTGACCTATGAATTGGCAGAGCTGACAGGAACGAAACTGAGGGCTATGTATCAGCGGAGAAAAGGACGTGATTTGTTTGACCTGTGGGAGATACTGTCAATGCACCCCGAATTGGATAAAGAGAAAGTGATGGAGAGCTATGAGCGGTATCTGGGTTTTACAGCGTCTCACTTGCCAACATACAAAGAGTTTTTGTTGAATATGGACGGGAAGCTACAGGATGAGGAATTCTTGACGGACACGGAAATGATTCTTGGGCCACAGGTGGAGTATGACCCTCAGGTGGCGTGGGAAAAGGTGAAAGCGGAATTGGTGGAGAGACTTAATCCTGAAGTATGAATATTGATACTTGAAACATGGAACTTGAAACAAATAATATCATAGTAGGTGCAGGCCTGATCAGTCTGGATGTGTTGATTTGGGAAGGAAACCGCATCCCTGTGTCATTTTATGTGGGTGGCACATGCGGTAATGTGATGATGATCCTCTCCCATATGGGTTGGGATGCCTATCCCATAGCCCGTCTAGATGGCACGAAAGACGGGGTGAGAGTGTTGGATGACATGAAAAAGCACCGTGTACATACTGATTTTATTTCTACCCAAGACGGTAAGACACCGGTGATCGTGCAGCGTAACTTCATTAATAAGGATGGTGTTCCCACACACAAGTTTGAATCGCGCAACAATATCGGGCGGTTCTATCTGGACTTCAAGTCGCTGACACTGAAACAGGCGAATGAGGTGATTGAGAGAATAGACTTTGTGCCAAAGGTATTCTTCTTTGACAGGGTTTCACCCGCCATCTTGAAGCTAGCCAGTACATTTAAGGAAAAGGGGGCGGTGATATTTTTTGAGCCTTCCAGCAGAGGAGGTAATGTCTTCCTATTCAACAAATGTGTTGAGGTATCTGATATAGTCAAGTTCTCGGAACAGAGGATAAAAGACATTAACCAGTTTAAAGACTATAAGGATAAGCTGTTTATCCAGACGCAAGGGGCAAAGGGTTTGAACTACCGCTTGAGTGGCGATTGGAAGCACTTGGAACCTGTTGCAAATAAAAAAGTGGTGGATACCGCTGGTGCTGGTGATTGGACAGCGGCTGCTTTGATTAATAATTTGTTCAAAGACAAAGTAATGTTTGGAATATGCGATCTCTTAGAATCAGATTTGGAAACAGCTCTGAAAGAAGCGCAGAAAGTAGGTGCTGAGAGTTGCTCTTATGAAGGGGCGCGTGGCATGATGCAGCAATGAAACAACTAAAGAACAGAGATATTTTAAAACGTTAATCTTTATATATCTTCACTTCTTCAAAATTCACAAAAGCACTTTTCTGCCGTTTAAATTATAATTAGCTGACACATTATAAGTTGCAATTCTCTGGTTATATTTCCTTATGCTCATAGGTCTTGAGCACTTTTTCAATATCTGATTCCTTATAGAGAATGTTACCTTTCATACGGATATAAGGTAAGATGCCGTCGTTACGGTAATCACGCAACGCTCTTGGACTGACGCGGAGGACTGTTGCCAGCTCCCCATCCGTCATCAGCCGTTCACCATGAAGGACAAGCTTATAATCATCCATTAACCTATTTGCTTTTCGGCTAGCCTTGCGCAGTGACTCCAAAGTCTCTGCTATCAAATCATCTTTGATTGTGAGTATTCTTTCTTCCATTTCCCTATACATTAATTATATATTATGATACTTGCCCGACTGACGGATAACCAACTCCACCTCTTCAGGACGGTAGTAGAACTTTCTTCCCAACTGAGCGTAGCATATTTTATGCTTGCTACGCAGAGTCTGCAATGACCGTTGACTGATCTTGAGGATAGCACAAACTTCCTCACCGGTTAGCCATTTTTGGAAACGCTTGTCCTGACACTTGCGGGAAAGCGTTTCCACCCGCTGAGCCAGTTGGCGTGCCTCAGACAGCAACTGCTCAAACGCATTCTTTTCCAATATTACTATATCCATGTTCTTATATCAATCTGGTTCAAACGGCTGCAAAGGTAGCCGGATTGCGGTAAAACAAGCGTATAAGGATTGAAGAAGTCCCAGAAAGTCCCAAATAATCGGGGACATTGGAGCCATTTCAAAAATATTTTCTTCCAAGGTGTTAAAACGGTGGGAAACATTGTTCCTGGCTTGCAATAATTTTGCAGTCGAAATCAAACAAGAAAAGAAACAAGTATGGAAGTCATCACCATTGAAAGCGGTCTCTGGCAGCAGTTGCTAAACCGCATAGAGAGAATAGAAACGTATGTAAAGGAGGCTACGGCTCCTGTCAACATCAGCGATGAAGACATCATCCTGAACAATGATCAGGCTTGCCGATTACTCTGTGTGGAGAAGCGGACGATGCAGTATTACCGATCAAAAGGAAAGATTGCTTATCGCTGCTATGCGAAGCAATTACGCTACCGTCTGTCTGACATTGAAGAGTTCGCACATGTCAACATGCGTCCGTTGAGCAAGAAACTACTTGCATCCATACGTCAGGAATGCATTGATGAGAAAAAGAGAATCCTTGAAAACATGGAGGACTGACTATGAACGGAACAGACATAACAGAAGAGAAGCAGCAGAGTGAAGTTCTGGATAAGGATTTCTTCCTTGAGTGTATGCGTAGCGTAGTTAAAAGGATGCAGAAACAGGAACAGATGATACAGGTACTGGTGGATGATCTGAGGATGCGTAACCACGAAGGAGTACTTTACCTTAGAGGCGAGAGAATGTATTCTACACAGGAACTGGTAAACAGTTTGCGAGTCAGCAGAAAAACGCTCATGCGATATCGAAATGCAGGGAATCTTCCTTATATAATCCTGCGTAACAGTGCCTACTATAAGGAGTCTAACGTAGAGAAACTAATCACCCAATACGGAAACAGGCTCGACAAGAAAGCAGTTGCTGAGTTCCTTGCAAATATGAACAAAAACAAGAACGGCGATATTCTCGCCAACAAATAACATTATTCATTAACAATTTAAATTTTTAGCTATTATGGCACAAAACCAAAATCAGGGCTATCAGCCCATCGACGAGTCCAAGGTTAACTGGGACCAGATTGAAGAGAAGTTCGGTATCTCGAAAGAGGTGCTGGAGAAGACGGGAGCAAAGGACAACATGCTGAACTTCGGCAAGTCCGGGCTGCTTGATGTGACGATGCTCATCTACGATCAGAAGGTGAAGGCCGCTGCACGTCTGCAACTGACACGTCTGCAGGATGGCACTTATAGTGTACTGCCTCACTTCGTGCGCAAGGAGCAGAAGCTGGAGAATGCGGAGTACATGGGCTACACCTTCACCAAAGAGGATGCCAAGGCACTGAAAGAGACTGGCAACCTCGGCAAGGTTGTTCCGCTGTTCAACGTGAAAGACAACACCATGCAGAATTGCTTCGTGTCTTACGACAAGCAGACCAACGAACTGGTACACTATCCCGTGAGCAAGCTGCATCTCCGTGAGAGTGTGGGTAACGTGAAGTTCACTCCCGAAGAGATGGAACTTCTCAAGCAGGGTGGCATCGTGAAGGACAAGTTCTTTGAGGGCGAGAACGGACAGAAGTTCACCGTGGACTTCCAGGTGAACGCCGACCGCAAGAACGTTTCGTTTGTCCCAGGCAGTAGCCGCAAGGAGGAAGAGGTGCAGGAACAGAACCAGAAAGCCAAGATGAACTGGACCAACGAGGATGGCAGCATCAAGAACCTGACCAAGTGGAAGGGCATTCCCCTGACTGAAGAGCAGCAGAAGGACTACCGTGAAGGCAAGTCGGTGAAACTCGACAACTACCCGCTGAAGGACGGAACAACAGCCACGATGTACCTGATGTTCTATCCCGACAAGAATCAGCCGTTTGTCTCGAAGAACGACCCGATGCAGGGTAAGGTTGTAGCCCCAGCCAACGAGAGCGAGACACAGGTGGCAGTCAACCATCAGGGCAAGACCAACGAGGCCACCAAGAAGGTGGACGAGCCACTGCAGAAGGGACAGGTCGCGCCCAAGAACGAACACCAGAAAGAGCCACAGAAGCCCGAGGGAGAGAAGCAGGAGCAGAAGGAAGAGAAGAAGAAGCGAGGCCCGAAACTCTGATTAGAGAAGCGCAATGTGTGGACAGCCGCAGATGGCTGTCGGCTGTCCACCTCTCACGCGCGTAATAATAAGTATAAAACCACTGAATCCATTTTTACAATATGATTACCATTATCGCAGAGAAACCGAGCGTCGCACGACAAATATCCCGTGTCGTGGGCGCCATGGAAAGGAAAGTCGGCTGCTACGGAGGCAACAACTACTGCGTCACCTGGGCCTTCGGTCACCTGATACAACTGGCCATGCCCGAAGCCTATGGTGTGACAGGATTCCGTCGCGAGTCCCTGCCAATCATCCCCGATGTTTTCCAACTCGTCAGCCGCAAGGATGTCAAGGGTAAAGAGGATAACGGGGTAAAGGAGCAGCTTCGCGTCATTAAGAACCTCTTCGAGCATACCGAAAAGATCATCGTTGCCACAGATGCCGGACGCGAGGGCGAACTGATTTTCCGCAATCTCTACCAGTACCTCGGCTGTCACGTCCCGTTTCAGCGTCTCTGGATCAGTTCACTGACCGACAAGGCCATCAAGGAAGGACTGAAAAACCTTAAGAACGGCCACGACTACGACAACCTTTTCTTGTCTGCCAAGGCACGAAGTGAAGCCGATTGGCTTGTGGGCATCAACGCTACCCAGGCACTGACTATTGCGGCTGGAAATGGAACATACTCCCTCGGACGTGTGCAGACGCCTACACTTGCAATGGTCTGCCGCCGCTTTTTAGAGAACAAGAACTTTGTGCCGACTCCGTTCTGGCAGATGCACTTCACTACCGAAGGTGACGGCAAGACCGTCAAGTTTTTGACCGCAGACCGATGGAAAGACAAGGCTGATGCCGAATCCGTCTATCAGAAGTTGAAGTCTGCCAACAGCGTAGCCATCGCCAAGGTGGAGTGCAAGGAAAAGACGGAGGAACCGCCCTTGCTCTATGATCTCACCACGCTCCAGAAGGATGCCAACGTCAGGTATGGCTTCACCGCCGAGCAGACACTAACCATCGCGCAGAAACTCTATGAGGCCAAGGCCATCACCTATCCCCGCACGTCAAGCCGCTACATCCCCGATGACGTGTACGACGAGATTCCCAAGCTACTCCGCACACTGGCCGACAATGAGCAGTGGGGCGCACTCTCCATGACCATTCACAAGCCCAACCGCCACAGCGTCGATGCCTCGAAGGTCACTGACCACCACGCCCTGCTGATTACAGGCGAAAAGCCGCAGTACCCGTCCAACGACGACAAGAATATCTACAACCTCATCGTCGCCCGTATGCTCGAAGCCTTCTCTGACAAGTGCGTCAAGGAACTGACTACTGTCACCGTTGATGTGGACGGAATACCGTTTGTCGCCAAGGGAACTGTCATCCGTCAGCAAGGTTGGCGGTTCATCATGAACGAGGACACAGATGCAGACCATTTGCCCAACTGGAAGGAAGGTCAGGAACTGCACGTCACGGGATGGGGACTGGCCGAGGGCAAGACCAAACCCGCTGCAATCCACACCGAGGCTACGCTGCTGTCCGAGATGGAACACTGCGGCAAGAACATCGACGACGAGGAACTGGCACAGGCCATCAAGGACTGTGGCATCGGAACCCCAGCCACCCGTGCCGCCATTATCGAGACGCTTATCAACCGCGAGTACATGATTCGCCTAAACAAGCAGCTTATCCCGACCGAAAAAGGGCTGTTTATCTACAAACTGCTGAAAGACAAGCAGATTGCCGATGTCGCCATGACGGGCCAGTGGGAGCAGTCGCTTGCCAGGATCGAACGGGGCGAGTACAGTGCCGAGGACTTCCGCAAGGGCATTGAGGACTATACGGGCAGCATCGTTAGGGAACTTCTCTCCTTGGAGGACAGGTTTGAGCACAGCGGCATCGGCATACCATGTCCCAAGTGCGGGAAAGGCACGATGCAGTTCTACAAGAAGGTCGTCAAGTGCGACAATCCCGCCTGTGACTGTCATGTGTTCCGCGAGAAAGCTGGCAAGGAACTAACCAACGACCAGTTGAAGGCTTTGCTGACCGAGGGCAGGACGGGAATCATCAAAGGTTTCAAGAGCAAACAGGGCAATTCCTTCGATGCCGTTGTCACTCTTAACCGCGAGACCTTCCAGACAGAATTTTCGTTCCCTGAGCGAAAAAGTCAACCAAAGAAAAGTAAATCCCGAAAATAATGCGTACCTTTGCCACTGACATTCATTTTCATACATCGTTTAAACGATTTTTTGAAATGGATTCAGTGGTTGCACCTCGGGAGGGATACCCGGGGTGCTTTACTTGTACGCTGATTCTATAACCCACTTAAACGTTTTTGAAAATGAATAAGAAAGAACAACCAGAGTTGTCCTACTATGGACTGTATCTGCTTCGCTACCTGCTGGAGCAGCATTCACGCAAGGCCAAAGACCTGAGTTTCATCTATAGCCGTGAGCAGTTGGCAGCAGAAACCTTTGAACAGGCCCGACTCGACGGCTATCCCGTGGAGGGAGCACACGAACTGGCGATGTCCGTACTGACGAAAGACCTGGGCCTCTCACAGTGGAGCATTCTCATTGAGGTGCTGGAGAAAGAATTTGCCCGCGAACTGAACGATGGGCAGCGCCTGACATTTGCCGAGAAACTGCTTCCTTCACTGGCCCCTGTCTTCGAGCCTTACGACCTCGCCGAACCAGAGTTTGAACTGACGCCTGACTACATGCAGCTCTATACCGAGTTGACGGGTGCCGTGGTACTTTACATCGAGCAGTATGGCGTTCAATAGGAAGGCACGGCTGCAAGCCAACATCGATGCCATCCGCACAGCCTTTGCCGTGTGGAAGGAGGTACGCATCCCCACTGAGGCCGAACGGGAAACCATTTCCCGTTATTGTGGCTTCGGTGGGCTGAAATGTGTGCTGAATCCTGTGGAGAATAAGGCAGTCTGGCCGAAGAACGACCTTCCACTGTACGACCTGACCGCCGAACTCCACAGGGTGATACGCGAGAATTCCGAGGACGAGACCGACTACAAACGCTATGTTGCCAGTATGAAGCAGTCCGTCCTAACGGCTTTCTATACCCCAAAGGAGATACCCGAAGCCATCTGGAGCGTTTTCGGTGAGATGAACCTGAAGCCGCAGAAGGTGTTAGAGCCGTCTGCGGGTATGGGTGTTTTTATCGACACCATGCGCACCGTCAATCCTGATGCCGAGGTGACCGCCTTTGAGAAGGACAAACTGACGGGTTTGTTGCTGACCACCCTCCACAAAGATGACGGAACCAAGGTACGGACTGCCGGTTTTGAGATGATAGACAAGGAGCAGTTAGGCACCTACGACCTCGCCATCTCCAACATCCCCTTTGGTGACACGAAGGTGTACGACCCCTTCTACAGCGACAGCAAGAGCCTGTTCAACCGCGTGATTTCCAAGTCCATTCACGGTTACTTCATGCAGAAAGGGCTTGATGCCGTGCGCGACGGTGGCATGGTGGCATTCATCACGACGAGGAACTACCTCGACAGGGAACAGAACTGTATCAGGATCAACCACCTCCTTCAGCAAGCCGACCTTGTTACCGCTTTCCGTCTGCCTGACAATCTGTTCAAGGAGAACGCCAACACCGAGGCAGGGAGCGACCTGATCATCATTCAGAAGAACTATGCCAAGCAGGGACTGACCGAGGATGAGGAAAGGCTGAAAAGGGTGTACTCTGCCGAGGATGAGAACATCGTCCGTAACGACTATTTTGAGCATTACCCTGACAATGTGCTTGCCACAAGCATCCTGAGAGGGCACGACCAGTACGGCAAGCCCGCGCTGGAGTATCTGCATACGGGTGGTGTCGAAGGCATTGCCCATGAACTTCGTGAGCGATTACGGGACGAACTCGCCAAACATCTGGACTTCCGTAAGTTCACGGGGCTTGACAGCCCGGCCTTTATCCGCAAGGAAAAGGAAAATAAAATCCAGAAGTCCGTTGAGAAACAGAAACCAGCGGAAGAACAGGAGTCAATAGAAGCAGAACAAAAGCCAGTAGAGACAGGGCAGCAGCATGTAACGGAAGATGAGCCAGCAAAGACGGCCCAGATTGTAACGATACCAGAGCCAGCCAAGAAGGAAGAAAAGCCAGTCCCAGAGCATACGCCCGACAACAATCCGCAACTGTCACTCTTCGACCTTTGGGGGATGACCGTGCAGGAACAGCCAAAACCGAATCAAGTACCCAAGAAGCCAAAGAAGGAACGTAAGAAGGAGCGTCAGGCCAGGAAACTGCAGGAGAAGAAGGCCGCAATGGAGAAGAAAAGCCATATCGACCAGCAGTTGGCCGTCTATGACTCTCTGGATTGGGAAGAGAACCCGCCCATCAACGGCTTCTATGAGATGATGATGGACTTGACTCCTGAGCGTCGCCGCCAGTTGCTGGAGGCTGGACAGCAGCGCATCGAGACCAATGCGGATGCCAAAGCCAGAGAGCAGGGACAGACGGAAACCGAGCCGAAGCAGCGCCGTACCACCAAGACAAAACTGGTAGAGCCAAAACCCTTCGAGGGTGAGATGAAGGCATACTACCGTAACGGCTCCATGGTTGAGGATAAGGACGGAAACATCGGACATCTGGAGAAGATCACTTCCTCGGGTGCCACCTTCGTCCCCCTGATTGTTTCGCAGGAGCAGACCGACCGCATCCGCCAGTATATCGCCGTGCGTGACGTGTATGAGGAATTGTATGCCTACGAGCAGGACAACCAGCAGGCGAATGACGAGTTGCGCGAGAAACTTAACGGCTACTACGATGCCTTCACGGCCATGTACGGCAACTTGAACGACAGGAAGAACGTACGGATGATTCTGATGGATGCAGTGGGAAGGAACATGCTGGCACTGGAACGTGGCGAAAACGGCAGGTTTGTAAAGGCCGACTTCCTCGACCACCCCGTAGCCTTCTCCACGCAGGAACTGAAGCACGTCGATACGTCGCAGGAAGCCGTCTCTGCATCGCTCAACAAATACGGTGTGCTGAACATGCCCTATATGTCGTACCTCACCGACAAGAGCGAGGACGACATCATCCGAGAACTGCAGGGGCAGATATTCTACAATCCGCTGACGGACTTCTACGAAATCCGCGACAAGTTCATTGCCGGAAACGTCGTGGAGAAGGTAAGGGACATCGAGAACCTGATTGAGAAACGTGGCGGAGAGGTGGACGACCGCATCATGGAGTCACTGAAAGCCCTGAAGGATGCCGTGCCTACGCCGATTCCTTTTGAAGACTTGGACTTCAACTTCGGTGAGCGATGGATTCCCGCCAATGTCTATTCTGCCTTTATGACCGACTTCTTCGACACGAAGGTTGACATTGTCTATTCGCCGCAGATAGACCAGTTCGATGCCAGTTGCGCCCAGAAGAATGAGAAGATATGGACTGAGTTCTGTGTCCAAGGTGAGTATCGCAGGTATGACGGTATAGCCCTGCTGCGCCATGCCCTGCACAACACGACACCGAAAATCATGAAGTCGAACGGCAAGGATGACAACGGCAACGACATCAAGGTGCCTGATGCACAGGCCATCCAGTTGGCAAACTCGAAGATTGATGAAATCCGCAACGGCTTCACTGAATGGCTTGAAAGCCAAAACCGTGAGTTCAAGGACAGACTGGCACAGATGTATAACGAGAAGTTCAACTGCTTTGTCCGCCCGAAGTACGACGGCAGTCACCAGACCTTCCCAGACCTTGACATGAAAGGGCTGGAGTTGCGCTATGGTATCAGCAGCGTCTATCCTTCACAGAAGGATTGTGTGTGGATGATCAAGCAGAACGGTGGGGGAATATGCGACCACCAGGTGGGTACGGGTAAAACGCTTATCATGTGTATCGCTGCGCATGAGATGAAACGTCTCGGCATGGCGAAGAAGCCAATGATTATCGGTCTGAAAGCCAATGTCGCTGAGATTGCAGCAACGTATCAGACAGCCTATCCCAATGCCCGCATCCTGTATGCCAGCGAAAAAGACTTCTCGACGGAGAACAGGGTAAAGTTCTTCCATTCGATTAAGAACAATGACTTCGACTGTGTGATTATGTCGCACGACCAGTTCGGCAAGATACCGCAGTCGCCGGAGATGCAGGAGAAAATTCTGATGGCCGAGTTGCAGAGTGTGGAGGACAATCTTGAGACGCTGAGAATGAGCGGCAAGGATATTTCTGGCATGATGCTGAAGGGTTTGGAGAAGCGCAAGGCCAATCTCGAGGCAAAGCTCGTTGAGATTTCCAGCAAGATCAACAGCCGAACCGATGACTTCATTGACTTCAAGCAGATGGGCATCGACCACCTGTTTATCGATGAGAGCCACCAGTTCAAGAACCTGATGTTCAACACCCGTCATGACCGTGTGGCGGGATTGGGCAACAGTCAGGGAAGCCAGAAAGCGCTTAACCTGCTTTTTGCCATCCGCACGATGCAGGAGGGTGACGGGACGAAGCTGCGCCGTGACCTCTGTGCCACCTTCCTGTCTGGTACGACTATCAGTAACTCGCTGACAGAACTTTATCTGCTATTCAAGTACCTACGACCGAGGGAAATGGAGAAACAGAATATCCCGTGTTTCGATGCTTGGGCTGCTATCTTCGCAAAGAAATCGACGGACTTCGAGTTTTCGGTGACAAACAACATCATCCAGAAGGAGCGTTTCCGTTACTTCATTAAGGTGCCGGAACTGGCGACGTTCTACAACGAAATCACGGACTATCGCACCGCTGAGGACGTGGGTGTGGACAGACCAAAGATGAACGAGATACTTTACAATATCCCGCCGACGCCTGATCAGGAGGTATTTATCAAGAAACTGATGGAGTTTGCAGAATCTGGAGACGCTACTATCCTCGGTCGTCTGCCCCTGAGTGAGACGGAAGAGAAGGCGAAAATGCTGATTGCTACGGACTACGCCCGTAAGATGGCACTCGACATGCGTATGATAAATCCGACGCTCTATGATGATGACGCAGGTAACAAGGCCAGCGTCTGTGCCATGAAGATTGCCGAGTACTACCACAAGTTCGAGGAACACAAGGGTACTCAGTTTGTATTCTCAGACCTCGGAACGTATCAGCCGGGCGACACTTGGAATGTCTATTCCGAGATCAAGCGCAAGTTGATTGAGGATTACGGCATCCCTGCCGATGAGATACGCTTCATTCAGGAATGCAAGAGCGAGAAGGCACGAAAAGCCGTGATTGAGGCCATGAACGAGGGACGTGTGCGCGTTTTGTTCGGCTCGACATCAATGTTAGGTACGGGCGTCAATGCGCAGAAAAGAGCAGTTGCCATCCATCATTTGGATATACCCTGGAGGCCCAGCGACCTTGAACAGCGCAACGGTCGTGCAGTGAGGAAAGGCAACGAGGTTGCCAAGAAATACAATAATAATACGGTAGACAGCATTATCTATGCGGTAGAGCATACACTTGATGCCTATAAGTTCAACCTGTTGCACTGCAAGCAGATGTTTATCTCTCAGTTGAAGTCCGGTGCCATGGGCGCACGAACCATTGACGAGGGAGCGATGGATGAGGCCAACGGCATGAATTTCTCGGAGTACATGGCCATCCTGTCGGGTAACACCGACCTGCTTGACAAGGCGAAGCTTGAGAAAAAGATTGCCTCACTGGAGAGCGAGCGCAAAAGTTTCATGAACGCAAGGCGCAGTGTGGAGTTTGACATTGAGGATGCCCGTAAGGAAGTGCAGTCTACAAAGGAGATTCTGGGCAAACTGGATGCCGACAGGCAACAGTTAGACGCACATTTGAAACGGGATACCCTCGGAAACATCGTAATGGAGGTGAAGATTGAGGGTAAGGTCTATACTGATTTGGAGGAACTTGGTGCCAAGGTGCAGCACATCGCCGAGACGATGGACACGAAAGGCCAGACAAAAGAGATTGGCGAAATCTACGGTTTTCCCATCAAGGTACGCACTGAGGAAGTGGAGAAAGGCGGTTTGCCATTCCGTGAGAACAACTTCGGAGTATATGGCAACATCGTCTATCGACACAACAACGGCATGGTGGCCAAAAAGGACAAGGAGGCTGCAGCTACAAGTTTCTTCCGTGCCCTTGAAAAGATTCCTTCTTTGGTGGATAAGTACCAGAAGGATGTGGACTGGTATCAGAAAAAGATTGACCAGCTCACACCTACAGCAAACAAGGAGTGGAAGAAGGAGAAGGAACTTCACGACCTGAAGAACGAACTCGCCGCCCTTGACCGCAAGATTCAGATGGAACTTGCCCCTAAGGAGGAAAGACCAGAGACACCCGAAGAGAAAAAGGAATACGAGGATGGTCATAAGGTTTCCATGCTTCCTGCGCCTGACAAAGATGATGAGCCGAAAAAAGTCAAAGGCTTGAAAATGTAGATCTGTAATTTCTAAGGTAAATACACCTCATTTTAGCTCTATTCCCTTCAAATAAGGAGGAAATAGGGCTAATTTTTGAATATTTAAATACTGGTCGGTATGTTTTTGCGACTTTTTTCGTAATTTTGCACCCCAAATTGAAAAGAGAATTGTAAAATAAGTCAATAGGGAGTAAAAAAGGGAAATGTATGTCCCCCATTGGAATCCCTTATATATAAGGATATCAGGGTATCACCCTCTAAACGATTAGGCTAAATGAAAAGAACAAAGTTTGACCTCTTACTGACAAATGCTGTCAACATCTTACTATTTATAGGAGTATTTATGTTTGGCTACTGGCGGTGGCAGAAACTGGAGAATATCATTGTTGAGTCAACAAATAGCCAGGAACAATACAGAATCATTCATGCTGCACTGAAAAGCACAATACAGTTAGATCACTTGGGCGAACAGGTATCAGAATGGTCCCCGACAGATTCTGTTGAATACCAACAAAAATTGGTAGAAACAAACAACTCGCTTGACGGACTGCGCAAATATTACTCCAAAAGCCAGATTGACTCCATGCAGAACATCCTTAACCAAAAAGGGCACCTGCTGTCCGAAATCTACGCGACAATCGTCAAGCGGAATGAGAATGACGAGCATCTGCGACAGGACAGACAAGTCACTGTCAAGGACACGGAGACTTATGTCAAGCATTACACCGGGCATGTGTTCAGGAGCAGCAGGGAAGAAGTGACCTCAAGGAGCAAGAACAGGACGGTCACCGTGCCGTCCGTCAACGAACTGGCCTTTCTTGACAAAGAACTATATACCATCAGTCTCAGTGTTCTCAGCGACAGCCTCGCCGAAGTCAACCGTTGGCTGGATATCAACGTCAGCCAGATGCTTGATGCGGAGGATGCCAAAGCCGAACGCAATCAGAAAGAGTTGATGGATAAGGCAAGCGGTATCGGAAAGACCACGTTCAGATGGGGTATGTTGTTCCTCATTTTCGTAGCACTACTGAATGTGGCTAACACATGGCGGCGCTCAAAGGTGATGAAGGAACTCGAAAAAGAATCTGATAAGAACAAAAAACTCGTGGAGAAGCGCCGACAGATGATGTATGCCATCGTCCACGACCTGCGCACCCCGCTGAGCATCGTCATCGGCTACAACGATATGGCGAAACAATGCCCAACGAAGAATGAAAAGTACGTCAGTGCCATATCGTTCTCCGCCCGGCAACTCAGGGGGATGATAGACCAGTTGTTAGACTACTTCCGTTTAGAAAGCAACAAGGGTGTGCTGAAGCCGAGGAACTTCAGCCTGATGGAACTGGCCAACGAACTGACCAATTCCTTCGAACTGAGAGCCGACGAGCGACTGATAGAATTCGTAAAGCCGAAGGTGCAGGGCATCGTCCTCAACGGCGACTATGAGAAAATCTGCCACATAGTGACCAATCTGCTTGACAATGCCTTCAAGTTTACCAGGAAGGGCAGTGTGGAACTGGATATTTCGTATGCCGACGATACGCTGAACATCAAGGTGAGCGACACAGGCATTGGCATCAAGGATGAGGACAAGGAACGGGTGTTCTCTGCCTTTACCCGCTTCTCCAATGCCGTTGCCACTGGCAAGGAGGGCTTTGGCATCGGACTTTCAACGGCCAAGATGCTCGTTGACCTGATGAAAGGCAAGATCGATTTTGAGTCTTCGGACATGGGGACCACATTCTGCGTAAGTCTGCCGATGAAGATTGCGGAGAGCAAGGGGGATGCGGTTGTGGCGGAGGTCATGAAAGCCTCGGAGGAGCGGAAACATGTGCTGGTGGTTGACGACAGCAACGTGTGGCTGCTGATGATACAAGGTGTTCTGCAGCAGAACGGTTTCGACTGTGACGTGTGCAGCGACACGGCAAAATTCTTCACAATGCTCAGGAAGGGCAATTATTCTGCGGTTATCATGGATCTGCAGATGCCGGGAAAGAACGGGCGGGAACTGCTGGACGTCATGAGGGAGGGTAAGGTTGCCAACAGCCAGACGGTTCCCGTGATAGTCTCGACGGCATCAGGCGAGGAAGTGCGCGAGGAACTGCTGAAGGTGGGATTCGACGAGTATCTGCCCAAGACGGCTGACATCAGCGAGATGGTAAATGTGGTGAACCAAGTGATAGCCGAGAAAAGCAAGACGGTGACACCAGACTTCACGAAACTGCGGAAATCCGTAGCAGGGTATCTGATAGAAGAGACCGAGGATGCTGTCGCAGGGCTGCACAATGCCGTCAAGACTATGGACTTCGACGAGATGAGGAAGTGGGCGCATTGCCTGAAGACAAGTTGGCTGCTCTATCGTGTCAGCATATTGGTTGATCCCATCATGGAGGTGGCACGGAGTAAAGACATAAGCGCCTATAATCGTCTGGTGTCCTATATGGCTGAGATAGACAAGATGGCGAAAATCATCATCACAAAGGCGAAGGAGATACGGGGACACGAGGGATGAGTAAGGTAATAGTCATTGACGACATGAAATCCTACTGCGATTCCGTCTGCGCAACACTGGCGGATTTCGGGATAGAGGCTGTTGCCTGCCAGACTGTCAAGAAAGCCAAGTGGCTTATTGAACGGGCTGGCAGGAACGACGTAATCTTGGCCGATCTCATGCTGAATGATGAGAGCGGAAAGAATGGCACTGACATTCTGCGTTGGATGCGGAAGCAGGGGTATCATCAGTTATTCTTCCTGATGACAAACTACGGCACGATGGAAAACTCAATTGAGACGATGGAACTTGGTGCCAAAAGTTATATCCCCAAGCCGCAGATGGACGAGAAATTCTATGCTAGGATTAAATGCATCATGGAAGAGCAGAATCTTCGTGACAAGCACAAGAACCGCCTGATGTTCAGGCGCAACAGCCAACCTTTTCTGGCTCTTTATGAGAGGCTGAAGGGCTATGTCGGTCTGGATCTCCGTCTTGTAGTCGTTGGTGAGAGCGGGACAGGCAGGAGCCATCTGGCAGAGGACTATATGGCAATGGAGGGCTTCCATTATGGCGACTATGCCCACGTTAGATGCAGCGCATTGGCTGAAATGGAGCATGTGGAGGACTATTTCTTCGGACATCAGAAAGGTGCATACGCCAGTGCCGTACAATCAACCGACGGCATTCTGGAGAAAGCACGTGACAGTTTCCTTTTCTTGGAGAACGTCGATGAAATGCCCTTGAGTGTACAGAATTTGCTTAAAGAGGTGATAGAAACAGGGGAATACTGTCGTATTGGCTCATGCAAGAAGCGTTTTGTTGATTTCAGACTTATATGCACTTCCGCAAAATCTCCCGATGAACTTGTCAGAGAGGGCTTAATGACGCAGCATTTCCGGGATTGCATCTGTGAGGAGGTAGTCAATATTCCACCGCTAAGGGAAACGGTGACAGACATCGTACCAATGGCAACATTCTTTTTGGAACACTTTGACGAAAGGCGCAGGCTAAGCAGTAAAGCCAAACATAAACTGGAGGCATATCCCTGGCCGGGGAATGTGCGTGAACTTGTGAGGGTAATAGAACTGGCGGTTAAGAAGTATGATTGCGACAAACTCCAACCAGAACACCTTACCTTCTCTCTTCAAGAAGCGCCAGAAATACCCACGACTATGAAACTGAATGATGAGAGCGAGGAAAAGGCAAAAATAGTCAAGGCACTTGAATCATGTGGATACAGGCGAGAACCTGCCGCAGCCATTCTTGGCATCAGCAGACGTAACTTGTTTCAGAAGATGAAAGACTATTGTATTGAGGTTCCTAAAAATCACACTAATCCAGAACCTGTTATAAAATCTTAAAAAAACAAGATTCCAAGCAATTATTACCCTTTCGGGTAGTGATTATTTCATTTTATGCATCTACCTTTGCATCCAAATTTAAATAATACACAATGGAAGAAAGGTATAGCAGAAATCGGATTTATGTGAGTGAACAAGAACAGGAAGTAGTAAGGAATACCAAACTCCTTTTTGGTGGGGCTGGTATTGGAAGTATTATTGCGGAATGTGCCTTGCGATTCGGCTTTGAGAACATTACGATTATAGATGGAGACAAGGTTGAACTAAGCAACTTGAATCGGCAAAACTACACACAGAATGATCTTGGAGAATACAAAGCTGAGAGTTTAGCCAAAAGATTGCTTACAATTAATCCACAAGCAAAGATCAAGTATCACACAACATTCCTATCGAAAGAGAATGTGAGAGATTTTATGGAGGACTGTGACATTGCTGTTAATGCTTTGGATTTTAAAGATGAGACGCCATTTGTTTTTGATGAGATCTGTAAAGAAAGAAATATCCCCGTGTTACATCCTTACAATTTCGGATGGGCAGGTTTTATGTCAATCGTTAGGCCAGACGGATTACAACTTTCGCAATTGAATAAAAGTTCTGATTCTCCTATCGGTTTTGAATTGAAAGTTGCCGATTATGTCACTGGCTATGGAGCATTTTGGCATGATTCTAAAGAATGGTTAGAAAAAATAGTTGAAACATACAAAGAAGAAAAGGATATTCTACCTCCTCCCCAACTGGCTATTGCCTCATGGATTACGGCAGGTTTTTGCGTAAATGCCATGTATAATTTAGCGACAGGCAAGGAAGTGAAGTACTTTCCTAAGTTCTATTTATCTTCATTGTTGGAAGATAGGAATTGAGTTAGTTATGATTTACAACAATCCGTAGCTTGTAGCGTATGACAATGCTTCTGTGATATTTTTAACCCCTAGCTTGTCAAAAAGGTTGCGTCTATAGAATTTTATTGTATCTACAGACTTGCACATGTGATCGGCTATCTCATCACGGTTAAATCCTTGTGCTGACAAAACCAATACATCTTTTTCTTCGGAAGTTAGTTCTACTTTCTCTTTTTCTTTCCATTTGTGTGAGAGACGAGAATACTCCCATATACGATCGTCGCCAGACATACGGAATTCTATGTGTCCGGCGGAAGCGTGAGGTGATAATGAGACAACACATAACCCTAACCAGGTCCTTCCATCTTCCGTCATAACGAGAGGAGTTATCTTATGATTGATTAACGTAGAGTGCTTTCCATTCAGGATATGGAAATCGTATGAGATAATACACTTCCGTCTTTGACTTAGTGGGAACTTATTAAAGAAATTGAATCCTGACTTGTTTATTTCTGCTAACATGCTATGTTCTTCTTTAGGCACATTGCTGATATAAAATAAATAGCCCATTTCCAACAGTTCTTCAGGAGTATATCCACATAGGAAAAGTGGATTGTCAGATACATATAGAAATCCCTTCTTAAAGTAGTCGATAACATAGACACTTTGATAAGTCGAACGCGAAAATGAATCCACGGCTCGAAGTAACACATCCAGATCTCTATAATTTTCTTCTGTTACAGAATCTACTGAGTTTGCTTCTATAAAGAAATCCTCTACTCTAATATCCATTTGACTATGATTTTGGGTGCAAAGATACGAAAAATATCAATAATACCAGGCGGTATTTACCCAAAAGGGTAATATTTAAAGGAGTTTTAACCTAATTACCCTTTCGGGTAGTGAAAAAGTGCTAATCTCTCTATACTTTTGGAGAAAAATTTTAGGTATGGAGACAATTATTAATGTTATGCCAAAGTATGAGATAAGCATTGCAAATCAGGAATGCTTAGAAGAATTATCTCGTTTTGTCGTTGAAGAGAACTACAAGCATCATTCAACAAATCCTCCAAGTAAGGAAAAACTGGAATCAGATGTCATGACTATATATAATGAAGAAAAGGCGTTATATTCCGATACATCTAATATATATATAGCTCGATACGATCATAAAATGATAGGATCTATAAGGGTTTTCAAATGGGATAGAAAAAAAGAACTTCCAATAGAAAGGATGTATGGTATTAATCCTTTAAAGACAATATCTCATGAAAAATATGCGGAATACTGGCATATAGGAAGATTTGCAATTGATTCATCCATTGATATTTCTCCTGTTCAATTATTTAAGCAACTCATGATATATGCTGTAACTCCTATTATGAAAAGTGAAAATGGATATATGGTGGCGGAAGTTGATGCAAAATTGTTGAAAGTTGTCAATGCATTAGGGATTCATACTATTAATTTGGGGGAATCAATATACTATCTATCCTCAGAGACTATCCCAATATATGCAAGTCAGGAAGGTATCACTCCCTTCTATCAACATTATCATAGTTTGTACAATTGTGCATAATTACCCGTTCGGGTAATTGTAGAATAAAGAAACCACCAATTACCCTTTTGGGTAGTGAGTATAATAAAAGATGTAGATAATTTTGCAAATGAATATAAGAGCTAGCGTATTATATGTGCCAGACCATACTGGATAAAAGGAGCGGAAACCGAAAAGCTTAAAGAGTAGGTAGAATAAATAATAGATTAGTTATGAAGAATAACATTGAATTGCTAAAAGCAGAAGAACTTGAAAACATTAAAGGCGCATTTGCCGTATCTGTTACGACCTACGGCTTAAATGTTCAAGGAGTGTCGAATTGCTGCAATACGACAACGCCGACGCAACCTACAAAAGAAGAATAAGAGCAGCAAATGGTGCCTATTAGGAGAAATCCTATAGGCACCTTAATTAAGGTTAAGTAAAAAAGTGACGAAGCAATTTTAAAGAGCCATTTATATGCTAAAGAAAGATATAAAACAAACCATCTCATCCGATTGGATATTAAGGCATGATCCCTATTATAAGGATATGTATTCTATGTATAATATTTGTGACAGAAGTTTGCTGAATTTAACACCTGCGGCTTATTCTCTTCTAAAATTGTTCTACTATAATGCTATATCAATTAACGAAGCAGAGGAGTACCTTCATTCGCATAATGTAGACATGGATTTATGCTCTGTCATAAATTTGTTTTCAAAGCCTAATATTCCTGAAATTTTAATTCCTTCATCAAAGCCCTTTCATATTGAATCACAAAGAGTCAAAACGTTTGAAGGATTTAAAGTCCCAATAGCATCGACTCCTATAGATGCAGAATTACTATTAACTCATAATTGCAACCTCAATTGTAAACATTGTTTTCAATCCTCGTCTTTGAATAGTGACACTCGTATTCAGCTTCCTGCCGAGACATGGTATAACATCTTTAAACAATTCGAAGAATGTAATCTTTATAGTGTTGTAATTAGTGGAGGCGAACCTATGATGTATAAAGACTTTGAGATATTGCTTCGAAAAGTAATTGAACTTCGCCTTAGTATCAACATTTTAACGAATGGCATGCTTATTACCCCAAAGAATATTGACATTTTTTCCAGAAGAAATGTTTGTGTTACAGTCTCTGTTGATGGTCACAATTCACAAACTCATGATTACCTAAGAGGCAGAGGAGCATTTGAGAAAATAGAGACCATAATAAAACTTTTAGTAAAAAAGGGTGCTTCTGTTAATATTGCACATACACTTCATCGATATAATTATGAATATATAGAAGATTTTATTAAATATGGAATAAACAACGATATTAAAAATATTTCTATTAATTTTATAGAACCAGAAGGACGCGCTTCGCATAACAAAGCTATGATATTAAACCAAGAGCAAGAGCATCTCTTATATAAAAGAATTAAGGAGTTGTCAGAGAAGTATAATAAAGAAATCTCCCTTGATTTTCCAAATATGTCATATAAGAGTAATATGAACGGGGTGGGGAATTCCAATCTTATATTTTGTTCTGCAGGAACAAAAAGGGTTGCAGTCAGTTCCGATGGTCGTTTATACCCTTGCGTATATGCTATTGAACATCCAGAACTTGAAATTGGGGATTTAAAGGGACATCGTCTTATAGACTTATGGACCAATCACTCATGGGACATTTTTAGGGGAGGTATAGAACAAGAAAAGATAATTGGATGTTCCACATGTGACCTGAAAAGTGCATGCAGTATAAAAAACTGTAGAATCAAATTCTACTCAAAAGAGTCTGGGCTATATTCTAAGCCGCGTAATTGTTTCAAGGACAAATTGTAAATGTATCATAATGAGAAATAATATATTGTTAATTGTCTGTTGTTTGAGAATAGGTATTGCTCAAGGGCAGAATATTATAGGCTGCATCATCGACGAGCAATCGAAGCCTATGCCATTTGCCAATGTTGTGTTAATCAACCGCGCGGACTCTGCTTTCGTATCGGGTGCAGTAACAAAAGACGATGGAACTTTCATCATAAATACCGATAAACAAGACGGACTGCTGAAAGTGTCGAGCGTAGGATATGTAATAAGGTATGTCGATGCGAAGCAGGGCAACGTCGGCGACATCGTAATGCAGCCCGACACGCAGATGTTGAGAGAGGTGACGGTGAAAGGAAGCATTCCAACTCATAAACTGACAGCCGAAGGCTTGCAGACCAACGTGGAAAACACCATTTTGAGCAAGCTAGGCACTGCTTACGATGTGCTTGCCCATATACCGGGCTTGCAGAAAAACGGCGATGATTATAGCGTGTTTGGCAAAGGCACTCCTATCTTCTACATCAACGGAAGGCTGGTGCGCAACCAGACAGAACTCGACCAACTAAAATCGGAGAACATTAAGAGCATCGTACTCGTCACTTCTCCTGGTTCACGTTACGATGCGTCAGTCCGTGCCGTAGTAAAGATAAAGACCAAGTTGCCACAAGGAGAGGGTTTCAGTTTTGACAACCGCCTTGTATATGGTCAGTCTGAAAATGCTGATTTGATAGAACAACTTAACATAAACTATCGTCATCGCGGACTTGATGCCTTTGGAATGTTGTACTTCTCCAGTAGCGAGGGGTTTAATCGGGCAGATATAGAGCAAGACATTCAAGCCGACACTATCTGGCATCAGTCAAACACAAATGATTACAACTACCGCCATAAGTGGCTCGGTGGGGAAGCGGGGCTAAACTACGTCATTAACGATGAGAATTCCATAGGTTTCCGATACAACATTTATCAGCAATTGAATACCGATGAATATGATACGTTTACAAGTATATTGACAGCCAACGGAAAGCCCTACGACAAGTTAAACAATTCATCAACTTTCCAGAACAGGGCAACCCCCATGCACTCGGCAAACGTCTATTACAATGGAGTATTAGGGAAAACGACGATCGACTTCAATGCCGACTGGAAGCAGACAGACAAAACCTACAATAGTGCCTATACAGAAACAAGCGAGGATTTCGGCAATCGTTTGCTCAACACTTCTAGCCATATCAAAAACCGTCTTTATGCCGCAAAACTTGTAGTCGGGCATCAGCTGCTCGGTGGAAACCTCGACATAGGAGGCGAATATACGAACACCCACCGCAACGATGATTACGTCAATCCCGAAGGTTATCTGTCTTCAAACTTTATAGAGCTGAAAGACCAAAACATGGCCATCTTTGCCGCCTACACCCACAAGATACCTATAGGCACGGTGATGGCGGGACTTCGCTATGAACACGCCTCTTTTGACTACTATGCAAACGGCTGCTATATGAAAGAGCAAAGCCGTACGTTCGACAACATTTTCCCAAGTCTCTCAATGACTGCACAGATAGGCAAGGTGCAAGGTCTTGTCAGTTATACAGCCAAAATCCGCCGCCCAAATTACAGCGAACTCAATGGCAATATGTCCTATGCCAACCGCTTCACTCTGCAAGTCGGCAATCCATTCCTCAAACCATCCATCATTCACAACATATCACTACAGGCCATGTGGAAGATTTGGAGCCTCAGCGCTGACTACACCGATACGCGAAACGACATCATAGACTGGACTGAACAGCAAGAAGGAAATACGGCAGTCTCTATCCTGGGCAAAAAGAACATCAAGAGTCTGAAAAACGTTTCAGCTTATCTTGTTGCCGCTCCCAAGGCAGGATTCTGGCATCCGCAGTTCGTTGCAGGACTGAGCAAGCAATGGCTCACCCTACAGACAGCCAGCGGCAGCATACGGATGAACGCTCCTATATTCCTCGGTCAGATGGCAAACACATTCCAGTTTACCAGCACCCTCATCGGCGACCTTACCATGAAGTTTACCAGCAAGGGGGATGACAAGAACATCTCGCTGATGCGGAATATGTTTCAGACCAATATAAGTCTGACCAAAACATTCTTTGAACAGCGCCTCTCCATAAGACTTGCCGGCTACGACCTGTTCCATGCCAGACAGAAGATAAAGCTGTATAACCAGCAGATGCAATTAGTGCAAGACAACAGCCTTGACACTCGCTATGCAGAAATAACCATTCGCTATAAGTTTAACGCCGCCCGCTCGAAATATAAGGGCACAGGGGCTGGAAATGATGAAAAAAGAAGATTGTGATGAAAAAAATTCCCTTTTTTAAACAGTCAGATTCCATGATGTGTGGTGTCGCATGTTTACAGATGATATGCAAATATTATGGCAAGAGTTATAGCCAAAGATATTTGAATGAAATATGTCATGCAACAGTAGAAGGGGTATCATTGCTTGCCATTAAAAAGGCAGCAAATAGACTTGGATTTGAAACAACTAATGGACGGCTTTCTACAGAGGAATTGCCTAATATGGCATTACCTTGCATTTTGCACTGGAACCAGAACCACTTTGTTGTCCTATATAAAGTAAAGAAGGAACGCAAGTTTTACATAGCCGACCCTGGGAAAGGATTGATAACTTACACAATAGATGAATTCAAACAGCATTGGATAGAAATGGGACAAGGGAAAGAAGGAAAAGGAATTGCCATGTTTCTTGAGCCAACACAGGCTTTTTATGAAAATTCTGGCGAATACGAGTCAAGAACAGACAAGCCTTTCAAATTCTTGTTCGGTTATATCAAGCAATACCGTAAGTATTTCTTCCAAATAATACTTGGCTTGTTTGTTGGAAGCCTTCTACAACTCGCATTGCCATTCCTTACCCAGAATATCGTCGATATTGGCATCAAAAACAAAGATATAGGTTTCGTCTGGCTCATTTTGATAGGGCAACTTGTTATCACACTCAGCCGGACATCAGTTGACTTCATCCGTAGGTGGCTCTTGCTGCACATCTCAATGCGCATCAATATATCATTGGTAAGCGACTTCTTTATCAAGTTGCTACAACTTCCCATGTCGTTCTTCGATACGAAGTTGATGGGTGATTTGATGCAGCGTATCGGTGATCATTCGCGAGTTAACTCATTCCTGACACAGCAGACGTTAAATGTGGCTTTTTCCTTAATTAGTTTTGCTGTGTTCAGTTGTGTGCTGTTGGTCTATAACAGGCTCATCTTCTTAATATTTCTTATTGGAAGTATTCTGTATGGCGGATGGATGGCACTGTTTTTGCGACGTCGTAAGGTTATTGACTATGAACTCTTTGAGCAACAGGCAGCAAACAACAATAAAACCTATCAATTTCTAACCTCCATGCAGGAAATAAAACTTCAAGATTGTGAACAGCGCCGACGCTGGGAATGGGAGGATGTGCAGGCAGACCTGTTCCATATTCAGATGAAGAGTCTGAAACTCCAGCAGACGCAGGAGGCTGGAAGTATTTTTATCAATGAATTGAAGAATATCATCATTACCGTCGTCTCAGCTACTGCAGTCATTAATGGAAGCCTTACACTTGGTATGATGTTGGCCGTGCAGTATATCATTGGCCAGTTAAACAGTCCTATAGAGCAACTTATGCACTTCATATACTCTATACAGGACGTAAAAATAAGCCTTGAGCGTATCAATGAGATTCACAAAAAGGACAATGAAGAAGATTTCAATCGTTCAAGAACTGATTTTGACAATGAAAGTCATGATATAGAATTGAGTAATATTGACTTCAAGTATGACCCTCATGCCTTATCCAAGACCATTGAAGGCGTAAACATACATATCCCAGAGGGGAAAATCACGGCTGTCGTGGGCGCATCAGGAAGTGGCAAGACCACACTGATAAAACTCATGCTGGGGTATTACCCGGTAATGAATGGTGAAATAACAATTGCTGGCCACAACATATCCGAATACAACTTGAAATGGTGGCGACGGCAATGTGGTGTTGTCATGCAAGATGGTGTCATCTTCTCTGAGTCTATTGCAAGGAATATTGCGGTTGATGATGGCGAGATAGATGAGGAAAGACTTGAAATGGCTCCTTGATGAAGCGACAAATTCTTTGGATGCAAGCAATGAACGAGCCATTGTAGATAATTTGGATAAGTTCTATAAAGGTAAGACCGTTGTGGTAGTAGCACATCGTCTGAGTACAGTGAAGAATGCGGATCAGATAATCGTCTTGGATAAGGGCAAGGTGGTTGAGACAGGAAATCACAAGTCCCTGACAGCAAAGAGAGGAGCGTATTATAATCTTGTAAAGAATCAGTTAGAATTAGGAAATTAAATAGTTGAGATATGGCTAAAGATTTGGAGAACATAGGAATCCGTAGCGATAAGGTGAGGAATATTATGGGAGAAGAACCGCCTATAGTTATACGATATGGTACTACCATAATTGCAGCTTTGCTGTTATCTGTGGCTGTAGTTGCGTTCTACATAATTAAGAAAACAGCATTGACATGTATGATATAACAGATTCCGGAACTCTATAAAGCAGACCTAACTGGATAAAAGGAGCAATGCCAGAAGCTTATAGAAGGCAAAAAATATAAAGTACAAATAAAAACATTACAAAAATGAGAAAAAAAATTTTAATGTCCTTTTGTGTTGGACTAGTATCCGTATTTATTATTTCGTCTTGTTCAAAAGACGAATTTGAAGTAGAAACACTGAAATCTATCAACGAACATACCATTAGCCAGGTTCAGAGCGAGTGGGAATGGGATGAGTCATACCATCCGAAAATGAGTACACGCTCGATTAATGAGAGTTATGAATTTGTGCCTATTGGCATTAAAAACGTGTATGCAGGTATGATACTAAAGGGCGATGAACTTAATAATGGCAAAATGATACCAATAACAGAGAAAGCCGATCCTTTAGGACTTGTGTTCACTGTTCCAAGTTTTTATATCGGATGGCTACAGCAGCCCAACTATATCAGTTATATGGGAGAGTTTAAGAAAGCGTTAAACAATGAAGACTTCTCTGGCCAGCAGATTGAGGAGTTTGAGTATGACTTAAAGCAGTTCTCGAAATATAGCGAGATGAAATTGGCATTTGGAGCTAATGTGGACATCTGCTCCATCCTGAAGATAGAGGGTAGCTACGAATCCAATAAGATTCAGCATAAGACAGGACTCTTTGCCAGGGTTTGCCAGAAAAACTTTGATGGCGTTATTGACTATCCTGATGATGGCAACATCTTCAACAACAATAGTAAGCTCTCAAAATATCCGAATGCTGTGTATGTCAACAGCATCACCTATGGCAGAATGGCCATCATCTCTATTGAAAGCGACTCATCATATAACGCAGTTAAGTCTGCCTTCAAGATTGCCTTGAACATCAAGAAGGTGAACGGCGAGATATCGATGGATGCACAAGCTAAGAAGTTACTCCAAGAGGCAGATATCCGTATCTGGATCAGAGGTGGCAATGGAGCAGATGTTGTTAAGACCATTGCAGGTTTCGACGAATTTGCTAATTTCATTGTCAATGGCGGAACGTTTACTAAAGACGTACCGGGTCAGCCCATCTTCTGCACAGCCAATAGAGCTGACGATAATTCTGCATTTGCTCTACAATTTGATACAGATAACAAATAACCATGCGTTTTCCTAATTATTTATTTTCTTTTCTGCTTTTAGTTCCCCTTATTAGTTGTACTGACGAGACGGAGAACTATTTAGTAACAGCACCGATAAAATATCATCATCCTGATGATTATGTCGTTTCTATCAGTACAAGTCGAAATCCATTTAACCTGTTGGATGAAGACTCTACACTTTTCAATGGCAGCAATGGGTTAAGGGGAATCACCCGATCTATAGACGACTATTTTACAGTAGAGAAAGATGTCTCAACTAATGAAACAGTAGTATTGCCTGAGTACAGTCCTCATGTGTGGCTTGGGAATGTTTTGTATAGGAGTTCTGTTGCAGACTGTACATTCAAGCCCATACCTGGGTCAAAGAAGCCGGTGACAGCTTCTTTGACCCTGACGGGAACAGAGCCTGGCGTGATAAGTAATCCCTCTTATTCAATGTACACATCATACATCAAGCAACAAATTCCGAAATCATCTTTCAAACAGAATGACGAGTTCCTTTTCTCGATTGAGCAATTTACATCGTATAATGAACTTAAGTCTGCTTTCGGAAGCAATGTAAACACAAGTTTTTTGTTTTGGGGCTCATCCTCATCGAGCAGTGGCATGGAGCATCATATCAACAAGGCAACAGGTATCTATCTGAAGTTTTGGCAGAGCAGTTTCTCGGCTGTTATGGATACTCCCAGCATCCCATATTCTAATGTATTAACAGAACTTATGGATTCTGCAGTGTATATCAACTCTATCACCTATGGTCGCTTTGGTTTGTTAACACTGGAGACTAATGAGGAAGCTAATTATGCTAAAAGAATGATTCAAGAGTCTTTCCACACACTCTTTACCAAAGGCAGTTCCTATATTACCAGCGAGCAGCGAAGTTTCTTGAATGGGTGCGACTTCAAAGTCTATCTCATAGGTGGTAATGGAACTACGGCCGTACAGAGTTTTAATGGATTCACAGGATTTGTCGATCATATAACCAAAGGACAGTTCTCGAAAGAGCAGCCTGGCGTGCCTATTTTCTGTTCATTTGCGAATGTGGCTGATAATTCTTTGGCAAAAATTAAGTTTAAGTACAATATACGTCGAGAACCATTATATGTGGATATTATAGATAATTGCACATATTCCGTATATAGACACTCACATGAATACACGATGAAGTTTTATGCCAATCAAGCTAAAGTGCCTACAATTGCGCACCCCAAAGTTAAGTTTAGATTTAAATTTGATGTCAAGTATGAGGATGCTCCCAAAAATTTCAGAGACACAACCTATGTTCGTGAGTATTCGAATGCTGGGTATGAAACTTCAATGCCACTGTTCTCGTACAACTCCTATCAGGCTGCTACCCGTACTCATCCTGCAGGAAGAGGTGAGAGAGAGACCGATATCATCTGGGAAAAATATACAGACGTGAAGTTGCTCGATAGCCCCAACTACAAATTGTTGAATATTACATCAATCCCCAAATAGATAAAAATCAAACATACAGTATTATGAGAATCATGAGAAAGGCCCCTTGGTCGTTGATTTTGTCCATTTGCCTCTTGCTTTCTTGCAATAAGGATTACTCAGACAAAGAGGAATCTACATGCATCACAGTGAATGCCAAAGAGGTGTTGATTGACTTCGTGGATATCTATAACTATCATCTGACAAAAGACAGATATGCAGAATTCAATGTTGTTGTTGGAAATGACAAAGTAGTTAATACATATCTTGTGGAAAGAGAAGGAAATACCTTTTTGGGATTTAAGCCTGTATTCCCCTTTGATCCAAAAGAGAACAATACAATAAAACTTCTCTCTAAGGTTTATTTGGGTAGCAAGGCTATGGCTGTTGTTGAGAGTACATTCAGACTTGACTCTGTGCGATTAGTGGGCAGCGAAAGGAGGCTTTATTACACAAACACTGAGAATAAAGTTTCATCTCGGCCTGCAGAAAGTCATGTCAAGTTGCTTGTCGGGGCAGACTTCTCATATAGAGAAGAGGGACAGGCTAGGTTCTGTGTAGTATTCAACTTCCCAACAGCAAAAGTCCAGCCAACAGATGCAGTAGAATATGCAGTAACAATCAGTGGATTTATGGGGCAAAACGTAAAACCGTTCCAAAAGGGGTTGATTATGACTGGCAATCCTGACAGTACGCAGAATGTGACTCTTGCCATTGAGGGCATTGTTCATAATTATTACGATACAGAAGGGATGCTCCAGGAACCGTATGATATTGTTTACGAGATAGTCAGTCTACAGCTATTTGGAAATAATGAGAAGCATGTTCTTAAAATTACAAATTCGGGAGACTGCTATAGTAACAAGATTCAGGCATGTAGTCTCGACGGACAACAACTCAACCTTACTTCTGTTGTGGCTCAAGACTCCTTCGGCGGAGAATATATAAATCTAACCATAGAGTAGACATAAAATTATTGCTGTCCGCTAAATACAAAGTAAAAGGGCTGACTCCACTATTAGGTGTCAGCCTTTTTAGTTACCTTACCAGTCGCAACACCAATCATATGTAATCGTAGCTATGTGTTATTCGAACAGACTGTGTATGGTTGGTCACTAAAAATGCTCGAATGCAAAAGAAATTGTTAGTCTTCGAGTACAGAATTATGTTGTTTGTTACGACAAAACATTACTATAAACTATAGTCTTGGCCCTCGTTTCTTTTTCTTCTTCTGTTGCAAACGACGGCGGAAATCTTCATCTTCGGGGTCATAGACGGGGTCGTTGGTGTCGAACAAACCCAATGAAGGGATGCCGATAGATGAGCCAGATGTGTGCTGGTATGATTCCTCTTGACGCTCTTCCTGTCTTGGATTAGGCTCTTGTCTGGGCTGATTGTTCTGCCTTGCCTGCTGCTGATAAGTTGTCTTAGCCTCCTGTCCTTTCTTCGCATTTTCGTCCAAATACAAGACGATATTAGCAAATGTGAGGTCGCGCTTTATCTGTGAGGCCTTGAAGGTCAGCCCGTCTTTCGTGAATCGGAGGCCCTGTATGTCCTTGATGCTCATTAACTAAAGTATTACGGTTCTTTAAAACCTAAGATTCGCTATGATTGTTGAATGAATCGCTGTTTCATCTTCAAATGGTAATTATTGGGGCGAATTTTGGGCATTTGGGCAAATTTTGCCCAAATTGTTAGAGACATTTTTTAGTCTTGTTTTCATTAACATCTTTTAATCACGCTCGTTTTCAGATAGTTGCAAAATTCCTGTCTGAAAGCGAATTCTTTTTGCTTGCACCCCTGCTTATGTTACAAATGCGATCGCAAACAAACGCATTTAGTAACAAGTAAAAAGAACTAAGGATGAAATTCAATATTCTGACTGAAACGGCTTTCTTCCGTGCCGCACAAAACGGAAGTCTCGAAGATATGACTGCCTGTTATGGTGAGTTTATCGAAAAGGTTGTGGACGTGTGCGGTTGCAAGAATGGCAAGACAATGGCCGTTGCCTCTCTGCTGTTCGCAGGGATAGAACTGAAGGCAATGGGCAAGGGGAATCGGATGGTGGAAAAGGCTGTGACGTTCATCGGCGAGATGCAGAAGGTGGTGGAGCAGATGCCTGCCTCGGAGATAGCGGAACCGGCCAAGACGGGGCTGAACTGGACTGGTGACATCGTGAACCTTGTGGAACTGATGTATGGACTGCAGGAGATGCAATGCCTGAACGACGGGAAACTGCCCATTGAGGAACTCGGCAATCGCATATTCTCCCTGTTCGGGCTTCAGCCGAGGATATATCCGCGTATCTATATCGACATCAAACAGCGGGCCACGAAGAACGGCAACCGCACGTATTTCCTCAGCAGGATGCGGAACATGCTGGAGGAACGGATTGACCAGGACATTCATATCTCGCTGAGAAGGAAATAAAAAGTATCTGTTCATACGATATTCAGAAGCCCCGAACGATGTGAGTCGTCCGAGGCTTCGACTTTCTCAGAGATAGACTATCATAGCCCGCTCCTTGCGTCTCGTCACCCTGTCGCATATCCAACGGCGGAACTCGGAGGCAAGCCCGGTGTGGACGTGGTAGGAGATGACGATAATGAACTCAAGGTTGTAAAGTTCGTCTTTGTAGCCGCTTTCCAAGAGGTCGTACTTGCTGATTAAATCGAGGTTGACGGCCAGTTGACTACGCATCCTGTTGATGATGCCGCGCACCTTCATGATGGTTACGCCGAGCAGACTGGCTATCTCGCCCGCAGTCATCCAGACATCGTAGCCCGTCAGTTCAAATCTTTCGTGCTCAAACACGATGAGGTCTCTCTTCATCATAGTCGTGCCCTCCACCTTATTTATATTACCATGCCGATGTTGGGCGAGAACTGCTTGATCTTTGCCAGTTTCGTGGCCAGCGTATCAATCTCGCAGCCCAACTTCTCTTGCGTAATCTTCGCATATACCTGAGTGCTCTCGATGCACTTGTGGCCCAATACGGAGCCGACGACCTCCAAAGGCATTCCGTTCGACAGGCAGACAACCGTTGCCATCGTGTGGCGGGCCATGTGCCAGGTCAAGTTCTTGGTAATTCCGCACAACTTGGCAACAAAACGAATTCTCTTGCAACAAGATTTGTGGTTAGGCACATCGAAGACATGCCCGTCCGTGCAAAGCCCCTTGTACTTCTTGAGGATTGCCAGCGGGATAGGCAGCAGTTTCACGTTCTCGGCCACGCCCGTCTTCTGGCGGTGAGTGTGAATCCACCAACTGCCATCAGCGGGATTCTTCACGATGTTTTCATTCTTCAGGTTCTTCAAGTCGGCATGAGCAAGACCTGTGAAGCAGCAGAAGATGAAGAGGTCGCGGATGTAGGCACGTCGCGGTGTGAGCCTCGGATTGTTCATTAAGGCGTTCAACTCTTCCTTGGTCAGAAATCCCTTTTCGGTTTCCTCCTTTTGGATGTGGTAGTCACTGAATGGATAACGCGACACCCAACCGTTCTCATGGGCACGGTGCATCAGCATCATAATGGCATTGTTGTAGAGGATACAGGTGTTGTGCGAGATGTTCCTCTCTGTTTTCAGATAGACTTCGAAGTCCGAGACGAAGGAGGGTTGGATTTCCTTTAACGCCATATCCGACACTCTATAGTGTTGGCGCAGGAACTCCCCGACATGCTTATAGACGGCCTGGTACTTGTGCAGCGAGGCTTTCGATCGCAGACCGCCCTCATACATGCGCTGATACTCAGCATTCCATTGGGCAAACATCGTCATCAAAGTTTGCTGACGATACTCCAGACCGAGGAAGGCATTCTTCACCTTCTCTGCCGTCACGAAGTTGTCGCGGTCAACAATCTCCTTGTAATACTTGTCGATACGGGCCTTGATCTTGTCAAGTTCCATGTTGACATTGCGGGCCATGACGCTTTTGCCAGTGGCACGACCGCCTTTGGTTTCCCAGAGGTCAGGCTTGCAGTCCACCTTGCAACTGAACTGGCACTGTGTTCCATCCACTGTGATGCGACCCATTACGGGGTACGTTCCATCCTTCTTTAACTTCTCCCTCTTGAGGTAGAAAATGATACTGTAGGTACTCTTCATTTTTACACTAATTTTACGTTTAACTTTCAGTTTGCAAAATTAGTCAATGCCGAGCATCCGATTTCTACGCAAATCTATTCAAATTTCGGCAACTCGTACCAAAGTCGGTTCAATTTCTCAAACTCGTTGAATATCAACCGTTTAAGTGTCTGAAAGTAACCTGTTCTCCTCGATTTTCACAATTTCAGAAACAAGTTACGAATTAGATACTTAAATCTTTCCTTCATACCGTACTCAAGTTGCAGTCCACTGTTCTCATCATTCCGCAGTTTCCTTCCCAATCCCCTGATTTGCAACGATTTTTCCGCTTTTCTCCTCTTTTGTTATCCGATAGCTGGTTTTACAAATACAAAGGGGTAGTTTGGTTACTTCAAACTGCCCCTTTGCTTACTTTTATCAAAATGTGCTTGATGCTTAGTCTTCAGAGAAGGCTGCTGCTTCGGCTTCAGCAATAATCTCTTCGCGTGATTTCTCCTTGTGCGAAATGTCTGAAAGGTCGAATTCTTTATCCGAGAAGTCGATGGTTTGTGTCTTATCAGGTATCACAGTAAGAGCATCCTCTTTCCTCTTTCCACCTTCCTCATTCCTCAAATCTTCCTGCTCTATGATAAAGTTCTGCTCCTGTTCTGTATTGGGAACAGCCATCGCAGGCTCTTCTTCCATCTGAGTGCGAGCAGTCTTGGCAGCAAACACTGCGTCAACAAACTGAGGTTCGCGCTTAAGTCTCTGCAGAGTATCCTTCGATGCCTTCTGCTGCGCCTCCTTCTTAGAGTAGCCAGAACCACTCTCGCCGCTAACGCCCTCAATCAGTACCATATAGGTGAAAACAGGACTACCGTTCTCATCTTTCTTCTGCTTTGTGAGTTTATACTCCAAACGTACACGATTCTTCTGGCTCCACTCCAGCAACTTCGATTTGAAGTTAACCTCCTTGAATGCCACCTTGTCTATATCGATATACTTGCCCAGAACCTGCTTTTCGAAAAATCGGAGGCAAGCCTCGTAGCCTCTGTCCAGATAGATGGCACCAACCAGCGCCTCGAAGGCGTTGCCCTCTACGTAGCTGTTGTGCGATGTAGAGTGACCAGCCGATAGCAGCAGATTGGTAAGGTGCATCTCTGAGGCAAGTTTTCCAAGTGTCTCACGACTCACCAGCTTGGAACGTGTATTGGTAAGGAATCCCTCGCGCTTACCCTCATAATGACGATAAACGATATAACCTACAGCAGCGTCGAGTATAGCATCACCCAGAAACTCAAGTCGCTCATTATTAAGCGGTTTGCCCTTGTCGTTGCGCTTACGGATGCTTTTGTGCATCAGCGCCATCTTGTAATACTCGATGTTGCGTGGGTAGAATCCCAGAATCTCATAAAGAGAAGAAAAAAGCTCCTTCTCCTTGCGGAAAGGGAGCTTTATTCTATCAATAATGTTATTAAGCTTCATACTTCTTGAATACTACACAAGCATTGTGACCACCAAAGCCGAAGGTATTGCTGAGTCCAGCACGTACCACACGCTTCTGAGCCTTGTTGAATGTGAAGTTCAGATTGTAATCAATCTCAGGATCCTCATCGCCCTCCTCATGGTTGATGGTTGGAGGAATGATATCGTTCTTAACAGCCAGAACGGTAGCCATTGCCTCAACAGCACCAGCAGCACCAAGAAGGTGACCAGTCATTGACTTGGTAGAAGAGATATTGAGCTTGAAGGCAGCATCGCCAAATACCTCCTTGATGGCCTTAGCCTCAGAGATATCACCAACGTGGGTAGAAGTACCGTGTACGTTGATGTAGTCGATGTCCTCAGGCTTCATACCTGCATCCTCGAGTGCATTCTGCATAACGAGCTTAGCACCAAGACCCTCTGGGTGAGAAGCTGTGATGTGGTGAGCATCAGCGCTCATACCAGCACCAACCATCTCTGCGTAGATCTTAGCACCACGAGCCTTAGCGTGCTCGAGCTCCTCAAGAATCAAGCAACCAGAACCCTCGGCCATGATGAATCCATCGCGGCTTGCGCTGAATGGACGGCTTGCCTTCTCTGGCTCGTCGTTACGAGTAGAGAGTGCGTGCATGGCATTGAAACCACCTACGCCAGTAGCGCAGATAGCAGCCTCGGCACCACCGGCAACGATAGCGTTAGCCTTACCAAGACGAATCAGGTTGAAAGCATCGGCCAGTGCGTTAGAAGAAGATGCACAAGCTGAAGCTGTAATATAGTTGGGGCCATGGAAGCCATACATAATAGAAATCTGACCAGCAGCGATATCAGCAATCATCTTTGGGATGAAGAACGGATTGAACTTAGGACCATCGGCCTCGTGAACACCATAGTATTTCACCTCATCCTCGAAGGTCTTAATTCCACCAATACCAACTCCGTAAACCACACCGATACGGTTCTTGTCTTCTGTTTCCAGATCCATGCCGCTGTCCTCAACAGCCTGCTTAGCAGCAATCAGGGCCAGCTGTGTGTAGCGGTCCATCTTACGTGCCTCTTTGCGATCCAGAAAATCGTTCACGTTGAGGTTCTTTACCTCACAAGCGAACTTGGTTTTGAAATTTGTTGTATCGAAACTTGTAATAGGTGCAGCGCCGCTTACTCCGTTGAGCAGGTTATTCCACATCTCATCAGGAGTGTTGCCCACTGGTGTTACTGCGCCAAGACCTGTTACAACAACTCTTTTTAATTCCATAAGCTTAAAGTTGTAAAATTAAAAAATTGAAAAATTGAAGAACGAATCCAGGATGAAGCCTGAACTACAATTCTTCAATTCTTCAATCCTTCAATTCTGAAAAATTTATTTTGCGTTCTCCTCGATGTAAGCGATAGCGTCGCCAACAGTACCGATCTTTTCAGCCTTATCGTCGGGAATAGAAATACCAAACTCCTTCTCGAACTCCATGATCAGCTCAACGGTATCCAGTGAGTCTGCACCCAGGTCGTTTGTGAAGCTAGCCTCAGCCTTTACTTCAGCCTCATCTACACCGAGTTTGTCTACGATAATTGCCTTTACTTTGCTTTCAATTTCTGACATAATTGTAATACTTTAATTTGTTAATAATGATGTTGCTATCTTGAAATTTTTAACGGCTTAAGCCGAAATCGGGTGCAAAGTAACACATTTTCTTTCATTTATGCAAATATTTTTAAGAAAAACTTACTTTAGATTGCACAAAATAGGGTTGTTTGTGCAAAAAATGAGCCTTTTAAGGTATTATGTTTGCTATAAAAATGCAAAATATGATGATTTTCTTATAATTTAGTTGGATATTTGAAAAAGTTTCTGTAGTTTTGCAAAATCAAACTAATATAAGATATGTCATTTACATCAGAAGCGAATCAAATTTTTAATCGGGCAATAAATGATTATCATCTGACTGATGATGTGAATACGCCCATGAAAAATCCGTATTCAAAAGACAGTATTCAATACAGTCTATATACAAAATGCTGGATAGATACCGTTCAGTGGCATTACGAAGACATTATCCGCGATCCTCATATCGACCCTGTAGAGGCTTTGGCCTTGAAGCGCCGTATCGATCGCAGTAATCAGGATCGTACCGACTTGGTTGAGGAGATAGACTCGTTCTTCCGTCAGCAATACAGCCATGTTAAACCATCGCCCTCGGCTCGTCTTAACACCGAGAGTCCTGCATGGGCTGTCGACCGTTTGAGCATTCTGGCTCTTAAGATTTATCATATGCAGGAGCAGGTAGATCGTACTGATGCTGAGCCAGAGCACATTGCACGATGCAAGGCAAAGCTCGACGTTCTGCTTGACCAGCAGAAGGATTTGTCGCTGGCCATCGACCAGTTGCTTGAGGATATCGAGGCAGGTCGTATTTATATGAAGGTATATCGCCAGATGAAGATGTATAACGATCCTGCAACCAATCCTATTTTATATAATCAGAAGTAAAGGCCAATGAAGAAAGAGCATATATTGGTCATCAGATTCTCGTCTCTGGGCGATGTGGCAATGATGGTGCCCGTTGTCTGGTCGCTGGCTCAGCAGTACCCTGATATACGTATCACGGTGCTGAGTCGTAAGTTTGCGCGTCCACTATTTGATGATCTGGCTCCTAACGTTAACTTTATGGAGGCCGACGTTAGCAAGGAGTATCATGGTGTGAGAGGTCTGAATGCCCTTTATCGTCGATTGGTAGCCAAGCAGTTTACAAAGGTGGCCGATCTGCATAATGTGCTTCGTTCAGAGTATCTTCGTCTGCGATTTAACTTAGGCAGATATCGTGTAGAGCATCTGATTAAGAACCGCAGTCAGCGCCGCAAGTTGATTTCTGGCAAATTAGAAAAGAGAGCTCAGCTGCCAACATCGTTCGAGAACTATGCTGCAGTATTTGAGCGCCTGGGCTATCCTGTTGACTTGAAGCAGTTCCGTTCCATCTTCCCTCCCGACGGCGGAAATCTTAATCTGCTGCCAGCCATATTCGGACCAAAGAAGAGCTTCGAGCAATGGATAGGCATTGCTCCGTTTGCTGCCCATGAGGGTAAGATATATCCACCCAGATTGATGGAGCAGGTTATATACAAACTGATACAGCAGTACCCTAAAGGCCGTTTCTTCCTGTTCGGACGAGGTGAGGAAGAAGAGAAGTACTACCAGATGTGGTGTGCCCAGTATCGCCAGTGTGTATGGGTGGGCAGGCATTGTAATGATATGTATAGTGAGCTTATACTGATGAGCCATCTCGATGTGATGCTTTCAATGGATTCGGCCAATATGCATCTTGCTTCGCTCACTGGAATACCTGTAGTCAGCGTTTGGGGTGCTACTCATCCTATGGCTGGATTCCTGGGATATAATCAGGATCCAGAGAATGTGATTCAGATTGATTTGGAGTGCCGCCCATGTAGTATATATGGCAACAAGCCCTGCCAGCGTGGCGATTATGCTTGCTTACAGAACATTCCGCCCGAGCGGATTGTTGAGAGAATAACAACCCTTATTAATAACTAAAAAAAACAAAAACGATTATGAAGTACGTATGTGAAGTTTGCGGTTATATTTATGACCCAGCAGAAGGCGATCCCGATGGCGGAATCGCTCCAGGAACAGCATTTGAGGATATCCCAGATGATTGGGTTTGCCCCATTTGTGGTGTAGGCAAAGATAGCTTCAAACCCGAGTAACACAACGAAGATTCTTTTCCAGCTGGGCAACGCTGCTGGCACCTACCAGCACAGAGGTTACGCCCTTCTGGTCTAATATCCAGCCAAGAGCAGTTTCGGCAAGTGTCTTGCCCTCGCTCTTGGCTTTTTCGTTGTACTCGCGCAACTTAGCCAGCAGCTCTGGGGTGAGCATCGACTCTTTCAGGAATTTGCCTTTCGACATACGGGAATCTGCTGGTATGCCATTAAGATAACGGTCGGTAAGCAGTCCCTGAGCCAGAGGCGAGAAGGCGATAAAGCCTACACCTTCGTTAGCACAGAACTCAAGAATACCCTGCTCAATAGGTTCGCGATTTAGCATATTCAAGCGCCCCTGATAGATGAGCAAGGGAACATCGCGCTCCTTAAGATATTTGGCGCCAAAGCGTAATGCCTCAAGCGGCCAGTTGCTGATACCAACATACAGAGCCTTGCCGGCACGCACCACATCAACCAAGGCCTGCAAGGTTTCTTCCAGCGGTGTGTTGGGGTCGTAACGGTGACTATAGAACAAGTCGACATAATCCAGCTTCATGCGCTTCAGACTCTGATCGAGCGAAGCCATCAGATATTTTCTTGAACCCCATTCGCCATAAGGTCCAGGCCACATATCGTATCCGGCCTTGGTCGAGATAAAGAGCTCGTCGCGATAAGGACGGAAGTCCTCATCCATCAGTCGGCCCATAGTCTCCTCGGCCGATCCGTAAACAGGACCGTAGTTATTAGCCAAGTCGAAATGAGTGATACCGTGATCGAAAGCATAGTGAGTAATCTCACGACTACGTTCGTAGGGATCAACACTTCCAAAGTTATGCCAGAATCCCAGACTAACCTTTGGCAATAAAACACCCGAACGCCCACAGCGCTCAAACTCCATTCCGTTGTTGTAACGGTTCTTGTCGGCAAAATATGCTTCTCTCATTGGTCAATAAAGTTTTTGTTCGTGCTGCAAAGATAAGAAAAAACTTTTGTAATCATCTTATTTATCGCGATTATTTCTTTTTTCTGCCTCATTTTTAGTACTTTTGCACCCATGAATACAGAATACCCTATTATAAGTTTCCCTGCCGAGGGAACCGTTACATATCCATATCGCCGTCACCCACTTGTAAAGCCTGGTAACCTCGAGTCGCAATTCGCTCGCGAGCTATCAGCTAAGTTGCCGGCTGGCGTGGAGTGCATGCTTAATGCCTGCATCATCACTACCGATAAGCAGCCACCTTATTATCCCGACTTGGCGCTGGTGGTGGCCGACAGACCTGAGGTGCGTATTGATGTGGAGATCGACGAGCCTTATCAGAAGTCTACCCGCGAGCCTATCCACTACGTGTCGTGTGGCGATATGTTTCGCGACCATCTGCTCAATCGTCATGGGTGGACCGTTGTCCGCCTGGCAGCCCAGCAGATAACCCAGGAATCCAGCATCTGTGCCGACTTCCTGGTAGAACTGGTTTCTGCTATGATGGCCGATATGCCCGCAGCCCGTCAGCATGTCTACACATCAGTACCCTTTCCTGTGGCCCGATGGAGTCGCAACGATGCCTTGAAGATAGCCTATTGGCAGAAGGTTGCTGGCGAAGACAAGCAGTGGATACCCGATTGTTATGACCTCGATGCCGATGAGCTGAAGTGCAAGCAGCAGGTTAAGCCATTCGATAAGACTGCCGATATGCTCGAAAAGATGACTACCTTTCGCGATGCAGGCCGCTACGCTCAGGATGCCGACATCGATTTTGAGCCCGACGAGCACATATATATATATAAAGGTATAAAGCGCATGCTGCCGGTAAGTGCGTTGATAGCCTATTTCTTCGACGAGTTTCAGGCCTTGTCTCAGGCCGAAAACCAGTTGCGATACAAAGGCATACCCATTGAGGAGAGTCTCGACAAGTGGGCGCGCTCTGGCCGGTTGGCCAGCGAAGTGGGCACGTTTGTTCATCTGCAGACTGAGAACTATTTTCAGCGTGGATTCTTCGAGACAGAATGCAAACTGCAGTTTGGCTCTGAGACAGAGGTGGTTAGCGTGGAGCAAGAGAAGTTGCACTTCCTCCACTTTATCCGCGACTATCAGATAGAGCCCTATCGCCAGGAGTGGCCCGTCTACGATAAGGCTTTGAACATCGCTGGTACCATCGACCTGATATGCCAGAACGACGATGGCGAGTTTACCATCTACGACTGGAAGCGCTCGTCGAAGGTGGTCAACGCCCAAGGCCAGCCCATAGTAGAGGGCTTCAGAGGCAAGATGAGCCACAACGGCATCAGCCTGCCCGATACCTCGTTCTATCACTACTGCATCCAGCAGAATATGTATCGCTATATGCTCGAGCGCCATTACGGCATCCGCATCAAGGCAATGAATCTGGTAGTCCTGAGCCCCGACTATCCCACCTACTATGTAGCCCAAGTTCCCAAGATGGACCAGCTCATCCAGCAAATCGTCACCATCTGCCAGCAGCACGACTTAGGCCACACGTTGCTGTAAAAACGGTGCATATACCTCTTGACGAGATATCCGTAACCTAACTGCCAGATAACCGTAAGCAATCCCCTTGATTAGTTACGGCTCGTTTTTCTTTACAAAAGGAATATAATAAAAAAGATAGTTTTTACTACTACACGTAGAAAAAATATTTCCCACACGTGGGAATTTTTGCGCCTACACGTAGTAGCAAAAACTACTATTAATACCTAAAAATAATTTTTTTTGAAATAACTCTCCACCTCTCATTCAGATGCTTTGAAAGCTGCATAAACACAGGGGCTGCAGAGGCGTGAGAGGTTTGCCAAACCTCTCACTAAACCTCTCAACAACCTCTCACCTTTTTTGCATCATGCGGCTTTAACAGGCACTACATCGTAGAACTTTACATGCCCTCGTTCATAGTGACTAAATCCCAGATCCTTCATCGCATATCCCAGATGAACCTTGGTGCTGATATCCTTCTTTACTGAGGGGAACTCCTTGGTAATCAGCTCCAGTATCTGAGTGCAGTTCATCGCCTTTGACTTCTCGCCTTCATTAGGCTTGCGGAAACAAGCCTCAACTATCTCAGCGATATCCTTCTGGTCGGCATAGTTCAGATTGATTTCCTGAATGCGAGCCACCTGATCGTTGTTGAACCAGTAAGGTGCCTTCAGCTCTTCTACCTCATACTCAATCTGAGCGAAAAGCTGCTGATAATCTATGTCGCCAGAGTTGTCGATATACTGGCCTTCAGGTATATCGATGCAGATGTATCGACGGCTACCAGTGACGTCCGACAGAGGATGACGATTGTTGGTGGTAGCTACAAACGATGCATATCGAGGGCGATCCTGCTGAGTGCAGCCATAGATGGTGCGTCCGTTAACCTTACTCTTCGATAGAGTCTGCTTCAAAGCAGCCTGCTGACTGGGACGAATGGCATCCAACTCATCGAGATTTACTATCAGATTGTTGGTAAGTGCCATCTCCTTGTCGAACTTGTTGCTAAGATTAATATGGTCGAGATAATACTCGCGAAGTTCAGGAGGCAGCAGTCGAGCCAAGAAGGTAGACTTGCCACAACCCTGAGCACCTATCAGCGTAGGCACACATTCGTTACCATGCAGCGTATCCTTCTGTCGCCAATGTGCAACGGTAGAACGGCACCAGATGAACAGGAAATCCATCTGTTCGCTGCTGATTCCAGGCAGTCGGCTGAATAGTTTAGCCATATGATTCTGTCCGTCCCATTTGGGCAGACTGTCCAGATACTCCCAGATAGGATTAAATGTGGGAGTTTCATCAGAGAAGATCACCTCTACGATGTCCGTTTTAGGACTACCTTTGGTAATCTGTTCCTGCTTAGCCTTCTGAATTATGCTGTTCAGGGCTTCAGGAGTTAGTGGTCGCCAAACATGCTGATTATCAGCCTGTTCAGGGTTCAGAATTACATACTCTACCTTGCCGTTAAGAACGTTTCGACGGAACTGGTAGTTGTCTTTGAGGAACTGCACTACAGCGAGACAGCCCTGCTGAGAGGCTCCAAGAGACTCTCCGTTAATTGTCATTTTCTCCATTCTATTAATTTAGTTTGTTAATGTAATATCTAGTCGATGATTCTGTGCACTTTTCATACTCCCGTATGTTTTCCAAGTGTGCGCTTTCTTTAATCGGAGTGCAAAGTTACAAAATAAAACTGCGCTCTACAAATATTCCCAGCTAAATATTCGTTAAATTTTGTAATTGTTAAAATCGGATGAGAGGTTGTTGAGAGGTTGAGTGAGAGGTTGCCCAAACCTCTCATGCTCCAAATTCCCAGTGTTTATGCAGGTTTCAGAGCATTTGAGTGAGAGGTGGAGAGGTTTTAGAATATTGCCGCAATTTTGCGTATTTTCTCCAGACGAGACATAAATGATTTGTCCTGCTTCATCTTTTGCATGTTGTATTCAGCCTGCAGGCCAAGCCAGATGTTTGCATCCGTACCTAGAGCAGCCTCCAGCAATAGGGCATACTCAGTAGTAACAGGACGCTTACCATTCAGAATCTCGTTAAACACGGTATATGACACTCCCATTTGCTGGGCCAAATCTTTCTGAGTAAGGCCACGAGCCACAATCTCATCCTTAATCATCTCACCAGGATGAATCAACATCGATGAAGTCATGTTGTTTGCAATCTTTTCTGCTGAAAAATTATTCTTAGCCATACCTTAATTTATTTAAGGTGATTTGACAATTCCATTCTGATGCAGAAGATAATATAATTATTTCAAATTCGCAAATAATCGAATTGTTTTTTTTGAATTCAATTTGTACTGCTAAAAAAAGCTCCCACCGAGGCGGGAGCATAGGTTTTACCCTTCAGCCATGATTGGTACACAACTTTGTGGACCACAAAGTTGTGTACCATTATGATTTTTTAGCTTTTAGGGACTATTTTGTAGTGACGCAGCGGAGGTTCTTTTCTAGTTGGGAGGTGCTGCTGGCGCCTACTAGGACTGAGGTTACGCCCTTTTGGGAGAGTATCCAGGCGAGAGCTGATTCGGCTAGGGTTTTGCCTTGGCTCTGGGCTTGAGTGTTGTATTCGCGGAGTTGAGCCAGGAGTTCTGGAGTGAGCATCGACTCTTTTAGGAACTTGCCCTTTGACATGCGTGAATCTGATGGTATTCCGTCGAGATAGCGATCTGTTAGCAAGCCCTGGGCCAATGGCGAGAAGGCGATAAAACCTACGCCCTCTTGAGCGCAGAAGTCGAGTATTCCTTGCTCGATAGGCTCACGATTCAGCATATTAAGTTTGCCCTGATATATCAGCAGTGGAACATCGCGCTCCTTTAAGTATTGGGTGGCAAAGCGCAGTGGCTCTAATGGCCAGTTGCTTATACCTATATATAATGCCTTGCCAGCACGAACGATATCAACCAATGCCTGTAGAGTCTCTTCCATCGGTGTCTCAGGGTCGAAACGATGGCTATAGAAAAGGTCGACATAGTCCAAATGCATACGTTTAAGACTCTGGTCGAGCGATGCCATCAAGTATTTGCGACTACCCCAATTGCCATAAGGTCCAGGCCACATATCGTAGCCAGCCTTGGTAGAGATGAACAGCTCGTCGCGATAAGGACGGAAATCATCGTCCATAAGTCGGCCCATTGTCTCTTCGGCCGATCCATAGACGGGACCATAGTTGTTGGCCAGGTCGAAGTGGGTGATGCCATGATCGAATGCGTAATGGGTTATCTCACGACTACGCTCGTATGGATCAACACTACCAAAGTTGTGCCAGAAACCCAGGCTAACCTTAGGCAGCAACACACCAGAACGTCCACAACGCTCATATTTCATACCATTATCGTAACGATTCTCGTTGACTGTATACATTTCTTTCATAGGTCATAAAGTTTTTGTTCGTGGGCAAAGATACGTCAAATTATCTATTTTTCCAAATAATTACAGCAAAAAGATTCGCTAATTTGCAGAATTGTTGTATCTTTGCAGGCAGTAATCGGTTCTCCGTTGGGGAGATTAATAGGGAATCGGGTGTGAATCCTGAACAGTCCCGCTGCTGTGAGTCGTCCTTTATGGCACAAACAGACAAGTCACTGAGATTATTGGGAAGACGTTTGTGGCCAGACGATAAGTCAGAAGACCTGCCGATGAAGACTATAGCCGCATGCCGTACTCTGGGGATAGGCGGTGGTGGCGCAGATAAACGATGAGGAAGCGAAAGCTCACATTGACATTGGCTTGCATGTTGGCCTTGACAGCAATGGCACAAAGCAAGCTCGACTCCGTACAGCATGTAAGGGAGATAATAGTCGTGTCGAAACCCGCCATGCGCGAGGTGGTGCCCAGTCAGAAGCTTAAGGGCGAACTGCTGGAGCAACTGAACACACATTCTGTGGCCGATGCTTTACGCTATTTCTCTGGCATCCAACTTAAGGATTATGGCGGAGTGGGCGGCATAAAGACGGTGAACATCCGCTCGATGGGCACGCATCATCTTGGCATCAGTTACGATGGCGTGCAATTGGGAAATGCGCAGAACGGACAGATAGATTTGGGTCAGTTTTCGCTAGACAATGTGGAGGATATCACGCTATACAACGGACAGAAGAGTGCTATCTTCCAACCCGCAAGCGACTTTGGCAATGCTGGCGCCATCTATATCCGCACCAAAGCGCCCGTATTCGAGAAAGGCGAGAAAACTCATCTGAGGTTTAAGACTCAGTATGGCTCGAGCGATATGTTCCGCTTTACAACGTTGTGGGAGCAGAAGTTGTCGCAGACGGTAAGCTCGAGTGTAAGTGCAGGATTCCTTACGGCAAGCGGAAAGTATAAGTTCCACTACGAACGAAAGTATCCTAACGGAGAGACCGCCTGGGATACGACAGCAGTCAGAAATAATGGCGACATCCACGCTGAACGCTTGGAGGCAAACGTGTTTGGAAGATTAGACCAAGGCAGTTGGCAGCTTAAGGCCTACATTTATAACTCTGCTCGTGGAATACCTGGTGCCATAGTAAACAACGTGTGGCGACGTGGCGAGCGACAGCAAGATTTGAATACCTTTGTACAAGCCGATTATAATAAGAACATAGGCGATGGTTTCAGCACCCGCTGGCTGGCCAAATATGCCTATTACAACACCCACTACGTAAACAAGGATACCACCCAGTTGCCTGTAGATAATCGCTACAAACAGCAGGAGTTCTATCTCTCTACAGCAAATGTATTAGAGATATTACCCAATTGGAGTGCATCGCTTGCTTACGACTTTAAGTGGAACAAACTGAATGCCGATATCTATAACTTTGCCTACCCCACTCGCATTTCTAATCTTGTGAGTCTGGCTACAGCTATCGACTACAAGCACTTGAAGGCACAAGGCTCTATCTTAGCTACATTCATTCACGACAAAACACATCGCAGGGGAGAGTTTGCTGGGATGAATAGCAGCAATTCTATTTCGAAACTAACACCAGCGCTCTTTGTGAACATCTACCCCTTCAGTGGCACATTCTTCTCGATGCGAGCATACGTAAAGAAGAGTTTCCGCATGCCAACCTTTAACGACCTCTATTATACAGATATGGGCAACGCCAATCTGGTGCCAGAGAGTGCGCTGCAGTATGATGCTGGTTTCGCGCTGAACAAGCACTTTGAGCATGGTATAGTGCGACATGCCGAGATGCACTTCGATGCCTATTACAATACGGTACACGATAAGATTGTGGCTTATCCAAAAGGACAGCAGTTCCGCTGGACAATGCTGAATCTGGGCGAGGTACACATCAAGGGTATCGACGTTGAGGCTGAGGCTGATTTCAAGATAGGTAAGGACTTGATAGCTACCACTCGCGCACAGTATACCTATCAGGATGCGCGCGACGTTACTGATCCTACTACCTCTTATTATAAGCACCAGATACCATATATCCCTTGGCACTCTGGCTCAGCAATAGTAGGTTTGAACTATAAGAATTGGAATTTCAACTACTCGTTTATCTATGCTGGCGAACGCTACGACGAGCAGGAGAACATTATCTATAACCACATGGAGCCTTGGTACACCAGCGATCTGAGTATAATCTATCGCTTCCACATGCAGAAAACACTCTGCAAGGCCCAGTTGGATGTAAACAACGTGTTTGGTCAGGACTATGAGGTGATAGTAAACTACCCCATGCCTGGTCGTAACTATGCACTAACCTTAAGCGTTGAGATATGAAGCACTTGGCATACTACATATTGACCCTGTTGCTGCTTAGCGCTTGTCGCCAAGACGTGATGATAGTACCGATGGAGAAAAGCGATCCAGGCGGCAAGACACAGAAGGGCGATATCGTTGGCATGTATCTGCTTAACGAGGGCAATATGGGCTCGAATAAGTCGTCGCTCGACTATCTCGACCTTTCTGATTCTACTGCGCATTATTATCGCAACATATACTCAGAGCGCAACCCAAGCACAGTGATGTCGCTGGGCGATGTGGGTAACGACTGTCAGATTTACGGCTCGCGCCTCTGGCTGGTCATCAACTGCTCGAACAAGGTAGAGGTGGCTCATGCTGATGATGCCGTAAGGATAGGCAAGGTGGATATACCCAACTGTCGCTATGTGACGTTTAAAGATCAGTATGCTTATGTTTCATCTTATGTAGGTTCTGTTTATGCCACAAGTCAAAGTCCGCTGGGCAGTGTGTATAAGGTAGATACCTTGTCGTTGCAGAAAGTGGATTCGTGCGCTGTGGGCTATCAGCCAGAAGAGATGGCTATAATCGGCAATCGCCTCTATGTGGCCAATAGTGGTGGCTATCAGGGCATGACTGGGCAGGGCTACGAGAGTACCGTGAGTGTGATAGATCTGGCCTCGATGCAGGAGGCAGAAAAGATAGAAGTAGCCCCCAATCTGCACCATCTGAAGGTAGATAAATACAATCAGCTGTGGGTAACGGCCCGTGGCAACTATATGGACGAACAATCGAGTATCTATTGGTTGGTACCTGATGGAAATGGAAAAATGAAGGTTGGCGGACATCTTGACCAATCGGTAAGCGACCTCTGTATCGTAGGCGATTCGCTCTATTTCTATGGCAGTCAGTGGAGCGAGGTCTCGATGACCAACACCGTAACTTACGGCATTATCAACGTCAAGACGCACCAGGTAATAAGCACAAGTCTATCAGATGCACCAGAGATAAGTAAGATACGTATGCCTTATGGCATCATCGTCAATCCCATCCATCGCGATTTCTATCTGATGGATGCCAAGAACTACGTATCAAGTGGCGAACTGCTGCACTTCCTGCCCGATGGTACCTTCGACTGGAAGGTAAAGACGGGCGATATTCCCGCCCATGCAGCATTTTTGTTTAAGAGTGAACAGTGAACAGTGAATAGTGAATAATGAATAGTGAAGATGAATAGAAATAGTATGATGAATACAGGGAATGTGAATTGGATAGTGAGAGTGTTGGTAGCACTATTCACTATTTACTGTTCACTATTCACTGCAAAAGCTCAGCGCATGGATGATGTGACGGAGCACTCAAGATACATCCAGGCGGTTGACGAATATCGCCCGGCTCCTGGTCAGTATGTGAACGATGTGCCAGAATACGAGGCTGGCGATACAGAGGCCGATATGATTCGTAAGTGTAATGAGAATCTGGCTGGCTTAGGTCCCATCCAGTCGCACGTGGTAGCCCTTGGTGGCTGGGGTGGTTACATCACTTTCCACTTCGACCATTCTATCGCCAACATTCCTGGTCAGCGCGACTTTGCTGTGTGGGGTAATGCATATCAAGAGATGCGCAACCTGGTGTTTGGCGGTATGAACGAGGCTGGTATCGTGATGGTTTCAAAAGATATAAACGGCAACGGCAAGCCCGATGACCCTTGGTATGAGATTAGTGGCAGTTGCGATGTAGATAGCGTAGGAAAAGTGGTATATGGCTATGAGGTGACCTATCGTCAGAACGCTATGGGCGATATTCCCTGGACCGACAATCAGGGTCAGAGCGGTACCATCGATCGCAACCATTACCACGAACAGGAGTATTACCCCATGTGGTTGCCCGATGGACTTACCTTTAAAGGCACGCGTCTGCCTGATAACATGCTGAATCTCTCTGAAAAAGTGGAGTCGAGCTGGAGTCCTTATTATTATGTGCTCGTAGGATTTCGTTATGGCTATGCCGACAATCTGCCAAACTTTACGGATAATGCCGATGCCACCTCTTATAATTATGAGGGCTGTGGTATCGACATCAGTTGGGCTGTAGATGAAAACCGTCAGCCCGTTAATCTGGACTTCGTTGATTTTGTAAGGGTTTACACAGGTCTGAACCAGAAGTGCCCACAGCCAGAGTGGTGGGGCGAGACTTCTACAGAGTTTGCTGGGGCAGAAGATATACACCTTGATGCTTCTATCGAGGCTGTTAGGAATGCTCTTTCTGGCATCCAATCTATTGAATGCGAAAGCAGAGAGTCACAAATTCTCTACGATATGCAAGGCCGGAGAGTAAAGGAGGCTGGAAAAGGCATCTATATTCAGAACAGAAAGAAGATAATTTTAAAATAACACTAATTATTCACTTAAAACAAAAAGTTATGAAAACAAACAAGTTATTTGGACTCGCAGTCCTCGCATGCGGTTTCGCATTGTCATTCACTTCTTGTACTAACGACGATAATCCTGCAGGTGGCAAGCGTGTGGCCAAAATTTCTTTTGAGAACAAATCGCTTAACGATCTGGGATTCTGGTGTGGAGAAGTCAACGACAAGGGTTTCGACAATGGTTATGGCACCAGCTATGCATGCGCCTATCAGGAGCAGGGTGTAACTTTCAATACCACCTATAGCGTCAGCTACTGGTCTGGTTTCGCTATCTCTAATCGTACCAAGACAGACTTCACCATTGGTGACTTTACGCCAGAGGGTATGCCCGATCAGTTTAACAACGTAACAGGTAAGGCTCGCACAGGTCAAAACTATTGTGTAATACAGACCTATGGAGAGAGCATCGATCTGGGCGGTGAGGTTACCGTCAATGGCTTCTGGTTCACAAACAGCAGCTATACGGCTAATGCTTACTTGAATGGCGATGGTATGACTCCTGGTAAGTTCGAAAAGGACGACTGGTTTAAGTGCATCATCACTGGCACAAAGGCAGATGGCACCAAGGCTAATGTAGAGGTTTATCTGGCTAAGGACGGTACCTATGTTCAAGACTGGCAGTTCTGCGACCTGAGCTCACTGGGTAAGGTAAAGAGCCTGAGCTTTGCCTTCGATGGCACCAAGAAGAACGATTGGGGTGTAACAACGCCTACTTATATTTGTATAGACGATCTCCAGATTACAGAATAATCCTGATTGAGTATTAATGAAATACATTCATATAATAATTCTGGCAGTATTGCTCGCAGCCTGCGGAGGAGGAAATAAAACCTCCTCATTGCAGACTGGGGGCGATACTGTCGCTTTTAAATATGCCACTCAGATAAGTGTTGTGAAGTACGATGGCTTTTCGGTAGCAACCATCAATAATCCTTGGAAAGAAGGCATGACTCTGCACCGCTATGTGCTGGTTCCAGCCGACAAAGAGGTTCCTCAGCATCTACCAAGTGGCACCGTAATCCGTACACCATTAAAAAAAGCTGTGATGTTTACCACCGTTCATTGTGCTATGTTGATGGAGTTTGGCAAGCAGGATTGTATATCAGGCGTGGCCGATCTTAAGTACATTAAGATTCCTTGGATTCAAGAGCAGGTGGCCAAAGGTAAGATTACTGATGTGGGCGATGGAATGAGTCCTGTTATTGAGAAAATTATCGATGAGCATCCTGATGCCCTCTTCCTTTCGCCATTTGAGAATAGTGGCGGGTATGGAAAGCTCGACGAGATAAATATACCTATCGTAGAGTGTGCCGACTATATGGAAACATCGCCATTGGCGCGTGCTGAATGGTTGCGATTCTATGGCATGCTGTTTGGTTGCGAGCAGAAGGCTGATAAGATGTTCAATGATGTTGATAAGAGCTATCATGAACTGAAGGCGATGGCTGCCAAGGCAAAAACCAAACCATCGGTATTGTTGGATAAAGTAACAGGTAGCGTGTGGTATGTTCCTGCAGGTAAAAGTACTATCGGACAGATGATAAAAGATGCCAATGCACAATATCCATGGGGCGATGATGAGCATAGCGGTTCAATATCGTTACCTTTCGAGACTGTTCTGGAGCGTGCTGGCGAATCGGATGTGTGGCTTTTCAGATATAGCAGCGATCATGATATCACTTACGACGAGCTCACCAGCGAGCATCATGGCTACAACCAGTTTAAGGCATTTAGGAATAAGGAGGCATACGGTTGCGATGTAGAACGGTCGCCATTCTACGAAGAGTCACCTTTCCATCCAGAAAGGTTGTTGAATGATTTTATTCAGATTTTCCACCCAGAGATAGAAGGACTTGCTCCTTTGCGCTTCTACACCAAGGTTAGTCGCTAGTTTCAATCAGATGACTGACATACTCTGTTAATGCCTCAACAAGCAGGTCGTCTTCTTCTGGTGTCTGGGCGGTAACACGGAAATAGTTGTCATCAAGTCCGCGAATGTTCGATGCATCGCGAATAAGTATGCCGTACTTATCCATAAGCCATCGTTTCAACTCAGCTGATGTGCCATTCTTTATACTTACCAGCATAAAGTTGGTGTCAGACTTCATGACCTTCAGGCCTTCTATGGTTCCCAGATTATAACGCAGTCTCATGGCTTCAGCCAGATAACCTTTCAAATCGGGAATCATCTGTTTGTTTTGTCCAATCAGGAATTTTCCTGCCTCAATGGCTAAGGCATTCACAGTCCAAGGTTGGCGTATATGTTTCAGTCTGCCTATAATGATAGGCGAAGCAACGACGTATCCTAAACGAAGGCCGGGAATACAGTATTTCTTTGAGAGCGAATGTACCAGCATAAGGTTGAAAACATCCGTCATCTCTTTAGGCTCAATCATAGGGGCGAGTGTGTAGTCGGCATACGACTGGTCGATCACATACAGATAGCGTGGATGCTTCCTTACAATATGGCTCAGCATGCCCTTAACCAGAACGTTTCCTGTTGGATTATTTGGGTTGCATATCCAGTAGATGCGGTCTTGTGGCAGCACATCCATCTCGTCTTTTACATCGTATGATATAATGTGATTATACATTCGGCATGCATCCTCGTATTCGCTGAATGTGGGTTGTGGTATTATTGACGACCAACCTTTATATAATTGTGCTATAAGATATATGGCTTCGTTGGCGCCGCTTGTCACCATCACCATATTCTCCTTCACGCCAAGTCTCTCGGCAATCATGCTTTCCAACGTGTGTGCGTCAGGCTCAGGATAATGGCCTACAGCATCGAAGTGCTGCATCAGATAATCCTTCAGCTCTGTATAGTCGGCCTGACTATACACATTCGAACTGAAATTTATCTTTACCTTATCTCCGTAGCGGTAAATTTCATCACCATGCCCGTAAATCATAAGCTCAATAGATTATATTCTCTTTGTAACTTTTATTGCCATTGTCTCTGTGTCGAATTCTATTCCGTCTCTTTCAATGAATCTACTCAGTGCTCCTTGTTCTGCCAGCGTTTTGGGCGATCCGATAGCCATCGCCTCTCCGCCAGTCATGAGCCATATGGTATCTGCCATTTGAAGGGCCAGCTCCACATCGTGGGTAGACAGGAATATTACTTTTCCAGCTTCGCGGCTAATACGACTTAGTAGTTGTAGTACCTCTACCTTACTGGGGTAGTCGAGAAATGCTGTTGGCTCGTCAAGATAGATGACTGGTGTTTGTTGTGCCAAAGCCTTGGCTATCATCACTTTCTGTCGCTCTCCGTCGCTCAGTGTGTGAACCATACGCTTACTCAGTGCCTCAATACCCACCATCGCGATGGCTTCGTCAACAATCTGCAAATCTTCTTTCGAATAAGTTCCCCAGAACCCTGTATAGGGCGATCGGCCCAGACTAACCAGTTCGCGGACGGTCATATTCCTCACGTCGGGCTTCTCTGTAAGCACCACTCCTATCAGTCGGCTCAACTGTTTGTCGCTGTATTCTGAGAGTTCGCAACCTTCCAGCAGAATCTTGCCGCCTGTTTGGGGCTGAAATGAAGAGAGGGTTCTTAGTAATGTAGATTTACCTACGCCATTGGCTCCCAGCAGACAGGTAAGCTCACCACTTTTGATGGTTCCGTTTATGTCTGTTGCCACCGTTCTTACGCCGTGTTTTGTCTGGTAGCCAATGCTGAGATTGCACAGTTCTATTGTCTCGCCCATCATCTTCATGGTGCAAAGGTAATAAAAACTTTTAAATCGAAATGAAAAAAATGGAAAAAGTTTTCTTTTACCTAATCTATATCATGCCATAAGGTGTGTAATCAGTATTTTTATACCAATTACTATCAAGATAATTCCACCAAGCAGTTCTGGCTTAAGCTTGCGGGCTATAGACTTGCCGAATCTAACGCCCAGCTTATAGCCGAACAAACTGAACATAAACGACACCAAGCCGATAATGAACAGTGGATAGGCAATCTGAGAAAAATCTCTAAAGCCCATGCAGGCAAAGGAGATGCCCACGGCCAAGGCATCAATGCTGGTAGCTATTGCCAATAGCAGTTGGGTGTGAAGATTCTTTGGGTTAAACTGCTGCTCTTCTTCTGGGCCGAACGATTCGCGAATCATCTTTCCGCCGATAAAGGCAAGCAGTCCGAAGGCTATCCAGTGGTCAATAAACTCCAGCTGCTCGCTGAAGTGGCTTGTTGCCATCCAACCAATAAGTGGCATCATGGCTTGGAATAATCCAAATAAGAAAGCTATGCGCAGTATCATACCCCACAACCAACGGCGCACTATCACCCCGCTCACAATTGAAACCGTGAAACAGTCCATTGCCAATGCGATGGCAAGCATCCATATATCCAGTTGGTTCATATATGTACTTATTTTGCTCTTTCTTATACTTTAGCCTGCAAAATAACTACTTTTTTTTGAGATAACCAAAATTTTTCTTATCTTTGCGCCCAGAATATCACTAATAACTAAATTATTATTCCAACATGAAGAAATTTGTTTTTCTAGTTTCTCTCTTGATTTCAGCCTCCACAGCATGGGCCGAGCAAGTGGTTCTCCAGACTAAAAACACCACGATGGTGCTTAATGTAGAGAACAATAAACAGCCGCAGTACGTTTATTTTGGCACACGCCTTACCGATTACGATCTGCAGAATCTGCAGTCGCCTCGAAACGGTCGTATGGATGCCTACCCAGCTTACGGCATGAACTGTCCTGCTGAGGCTGCTGTTGCCATGCGTCATGCTGATGGTAATATGTCGACAGAGCTCTTTGTATCAGACATGAAGAAGCAGGGTGATGTGACCAAGATCACACTGAAGGATCCTAAATATCCTGTTTCTGTGATGCTTTGCTACAAGGTGTACTTTGAGGAGGATATGATAGAGACCTGGACGGAGATCTATAATGGTGAGACCAAACCTGTGACTCTGACACAGTTTGCCTCTTGCGCTCTGCCCATCCGTCGCGGCAATGTATGGCTTTCGCATTTTTATGGTTCGTGGGCTAATGAGGCCCGTCTGGTTGAGGAACCAATATTGCCAGGCGAGAAGGTGATAAAAAACAAGGATGGTGCGCGCAACTCGCATACCGATCATGCTGAGGTGATGTTCTCGCTCGATGGAAAGGCTCGCGAGAATAGTGGCGATGTGATTGGTGCTGCCCTCTGCTACTCGGGTAACTACCAGCTGAAGGTGGAGACCGATGATACAGAATATCACTATTTCTTTGCAGGTATCAATCCTGATAACTCTGAGTATCACCTCAAGAAGGGCGAGATCTTCACCACACCAAAGGTGGCGCTGAGTTTCTCTAAATGCGGTCTCTCAGGTGTGTCGCGCAACTTCCACAAGTGGGGCCGCAAGTATATGCTGGCTCATGGCGATAAAGAAAGAAAAATACTGCTCAACTCTTGGGAGGGTGTTTATTTCGACATCAACCAGAAGGGTATGGACCAGATGATGGGCGATATTGCCTCGATGGGTGGTGAACTTTTTGTGATGGACGATGGTTGGTTTGGCGTGAAGTATCCACGTAAGACGGATAACTGCGCTCTTGGCGATTGGGAGGTTGATAAGAACAAACTGCCTGAGGGTATCGAGGGCCTTCTGCGCGATGCCAAGAAACACGGCATCAAGTTCGGCATCTGGATTGAGCCAGAGATGACCAACTCTGTTTCTGAGCTTTATGATGCTCACCCCGATTGGATTATCAAGGCTCCTAAGCGTGATGCCGTTCAGGGACGTGGAGGTACGCAGTTGATTCTCGATATGAGTAATCCTAAGGTGCAGGACTTCGTGTTCTCTGTCGTCGATAACCTGATGACTAAGTATCCAGAGATTGACTATATCAAGTGGGATGCCAATATGCCTATCTTGAATCATGGTTCGCAGTATCTCACTATGAACGATCAGAGTCACCTTTATATCGAGTACCATCGTGGTTTTGAGAAGACCTGTAAGCGTATTCGTGCTAAATATCCTGATCTTACTATCCAGGCTTGTGCCTCTGGTGGTGGACGTGCCAACTGGGGCGTGCTACCTTATTTCGATGAGTTCTGGGTGAGCGATAATACGGATGCTTTGCAGCGTATCTATATGCAGTGGGGTACCTCTTATTTCTTCCCTGCTATTGCTATGGCCAGCCACATCTCGGCTACACCTAACCACACCGTATTCCGCACCACAGCCATGAAGTATCGTATCGATGTGGCCATGAGCGGACGACTGGGTATGGAGATTCAGCCTAAGAATATGACTGACGACGAAAAGGCTCTCTGTCGCAAGGCCATTGCCGAGTATAAGCAGATTCGTCCAATTGTGCAGTTTGGCGATATCTATCGTTTGGTTTCACCTTACGATAAGATGGGCCTGGCTTCACTCATGTATGTCAACGAAGCAAAGGATAAGAGTGTGTTCTTCTGGTGGAAGACTGAGTCGTTCCAAAATGAACATTTGCCAAGAGTAAAGATGGCAGGTCTCGATGCTAATAAAAAGTATAAGGTGCGCGAACTGAATCGTATCGATCTGCAGCCGATGGATATCGAGGGTAAGACCTTTAGTGGTGCCTACCTGATGAATCACGGTTTGGAGATGCCTTATCGCAACGAGCCCGAGTGGTCGAAGAAGAGCGATTGGAGCAGTCGTGTACTGCTGTTAGAAGCCCAATAACTTAACTAAATAATATGATTATGGAGGAAAACAACAACAAAAACTTGTCCCGTCGCGATTTTCTTCGCCGATTGGGTATGGGCGCAGGAGCCGTTATGGCTTCAAGTGTTATGGGACCGCTACGTGTGTTGGCTCAAGACGATAAGAAGGCACCTTCGCCTAACAATCGTATGACCTATCGTGTTCAGCATGGTTCTGGCGAGCAGATCTCTCTGCTTGGCTTTGGCATGATGCGATTGCCTAACAATCAGGAAGAGGTAAACCAGTTGGTAGATTATGCCATTGAGCATGGCGTGAACTACTTTGATACAGCCCCCATGTATATGGGTGGCCAGTCGGAAGTGCTTACTGGTAACGCCCTCAGCCGTCATCCGCGCGACAAATACTACATCGCTACTAAGATGTCGAACCAGAATCAGCGCCTTTGGAGCTTTGAAGAGTCGCAGAAGATGTACTACCAGTCGTTTCAGCGCCTTAAGGTTGATCATATCGACTACTACCTGATGCATAGCATTGGTGGCGGAGGTATGGATACGCTCAACAAACGATTCTTCGATAATCATCTGCTCGAATTCCTACTGAAGGAACGAGAGGCTGGTCGTATCCGTCATCTGGGGTTCTCGTATCATGGCGATGTGCGTCCGTTCGACTGGCTGCTCGACCATCAGGAGGAGTATCACTTCGATTTCGTTCAGATTCAGATGAACTTTCTTGATTGGCGCCATGCCTCGATGGGTAACGGTTGGCGTAAGGATGCCGATGCCGAATACCTATATAATAAATGTGAGAAGACGGGCGTGCAATGCGTTATTATGGAGCCCCTGCGTGGTGGAGCCTTTGGCAAGATGGCCAAGGAACTTACCGACCAACTAAAGGCCGTTCGCCCTAACGATAGTACAGCCCGTTGGGCCTTCCGTTGGGTTGGTTCTCACCCCAATATCCTGACTACGCTTAGTGGTATGAACCAGATGGCCCACATGAAGGAAAATGTTGAGACCTTCTCGCCACTTGAGAACTGTACTGAGGCCGAGAATACACTGCTGGCTGAGATTGCCGACCAAATGGCTGGTTTCCCAACCATTCCTTGCACCACTTGTGCTTATTGTATGCCCTGTCCTTATGGCGTAGATATCCCAGGCAATTTTGCCTATTATAATGAGGCTGTAAACTCTCACATCCTACCATTGCCAGATAAGGCCTCGGCTGATTATGCTACCAAGAAAGAACAGTTTGCCGATGGTTTGCGTAAAGCTCTGCCAAATGTTGAGACTTGGGCTCGTAGTTGTGCTGATTGCGAGGAATGCCTCGCCAAGTGCCCTCAGCAAATTCGTATCCCTAACCAAATGGCCCGCATCGTAGAACTGTTGAGGAAAAGGTGATACTTTTACTCAATAGTTCTTAACTTGGTGTCGAAATCTTTGGCGCCGCCTGTTTCGTTGAAGAGCTTCTTAAGAAGGCGGACGCGGGTGTTAGTGATGGTTTGAGGAGTGGAAATGGTTAATGTTGCAATCTCCGTTGGTTGGAAGTTGTGGCGGATAAGCAGACAGACGCTCTGCTCCTTGGTATTGAGCTGAGCAAAGAGTAATTGCAGATTGGGACTCAGGGCATAAGAGCATTGTGCCAAGGCATTCATGTCCTCATCAGATGCTGCACGACCTTTATTGGCTGAGGCATGCAGAGAGGCTACGATGGTCTTGAGCTGTTCTGAGTTTTCACGTTCTTCGCGTTCGCGCTGCAATCGCATCTGGGTAAGCTCTTCGCGCGTACGATCGTATTTCTTCTGACTCTCAACAAAGCGGGCGTTAAGTTTGTCAATCCTACGACGACTATACCAGATGGCTACAATCGTGATGAGTATCAGCAACAGGATGGCTGAGAGTAGCATGATGGTAGTACGATACTGTTGGCGCTCCTTCTGTTGTTCATCGAACTGGGTTTGAAGGTCGATGATGCTGGCTGCATCGTTGCGCTGATAAAGGTCGTGATATACCTCATTCAGATGGCTGCTGTAATAGGCCGCCCTTTCTGTAGCTCCACGATTGGTAAGGTATCTTATCAGCTGGCGATAAGAGCTGATGCTGACATCGGGCGAAAAGGAGTTAACCAGTTGGTACCATTGTTCAGCAGCGCTAATGGTGTCTTTCTCAGCAAGATACACATCGGCAAGGAGTTTTGAGGCTCTGTCGGTAGGCGACTCCTGAATGGCTTTGAGCAATAGCTGTTTGGCATCTTTGCGCTTGTTCTGTTGCATCAGATAGCTGGCCACATTAGTAAGATAGGTGGCTCGAATCTCACCATCGGTCTTAGGTGCATAAGGCTTGGCTAGTTCGTTGTAGTAATGCAGACTATCAGTCTCGCCAAGCATATCGAAGGTCTGGGCAATATTGTTCAGAGCCCTTACAATCCAGTCGTCCTTATGACATTGGCGGGCTGTGGCTAAGGCCTGCTTGTAGTATCTTAGGGTTTGGGTATAATTACCCACATTGTCGTTGATGTCGCCAAGCACCGAATAGAGATAATTATTGAAAACGGGATCGTTTACGTTCGAGGCAATCTGCTCGGCACGCTTCATGGTGAGCACAGCCTCGAGGGTTTGCTGCTTATGATAGAGCACGATGGCATGGTGCAGCAAGGCCCTTGCCAATCGCGGTTTATCGTTATGATTCTCATAATAATCCCTGCTGAACTGGATGAGCGACGAGGATTCTGTAACCAATCCACTACGATGTAGGGCCTCGTTATAAAGCAGTCCGAAGAGAGCACGATCGGGCTTGGAAAGTGTTGTGTCAGCCCAATATGGCTCAAGCATAATGACCACCGAATCAGGATGCTCTACTACTATTTTCTCAGCTTGGGAAATAACGCTGTTGTGGGGCTGCTCTTGATGCGAGCAGCCCACAATAACGAGAGAGAATATGAGATAAACGATAGTTGTCATTTCAGACGGAAAGAAATAGGAACAGTATATTTAACACGTACTTTCTGGCCTTTTTGCTCACCAGGAACCCATTTGGGCATGCCCGATATTACTCTGACAGCTTCGGCGTCGAGCGATGGGAATGCCTTCTTAAATACTTCTATGTCAGTAATACTGCCATCGGTGTTTACCACGAATGTAACAAGAACTCTTCCTTCTATCTTCTTTTTCGCAGCATCGTCAGGATACTTGATGTTACCATTAAGGTACTCGAATAGGGCTGCCTGTCCACCAGGGTACTCAGGCATTTTCTCTACTACATCGAATACTTTCTGATTCTTTTTAGCCACTACAGTCTTCTGGGCGCTCACAGTGGTGAGGCCAAACAAAGCCATAAGTGCCATGATTATAAACTTCTTCATACTTTTCTAATTTTAAATGGTTCAACAATCAAATTGTCTGTCCGGACGGTGCAAAAGTAAGAGATTTCCTGCTTTTTTGCAAGAAATCCATTACATATTATTACACAAAGGGCTTTTTTCGACTCTTTTTGTACAAAATCCATATAAATAGGGATTGCATAGTTCTAAGAATCAACTTACCTTTGCAGCCGGAAAATAAAAATGGTGTTTTAAACACAAAAACCAATAAGTGTATGTATCAGAATCCCTTCTTTGCGGTCATCAACCATCAACCAGCCAGTCGTCCTCCTGTATGGATGATGCGACAGGCTGGTAGAGTATTGCCTCGCTATCGTGAACTGACCAAGACTCATCCGTTTCACTTTATCATGGCCAACGCTAAGTTGGCAGCTGAAGTAACGCTGATGCCGATAGAGGATATGGGCATGGATGCTGCTATATTATTTAGCGACATTCTGGTTATTCCTGAAGCTTTGGGCGTAAAGGTAGAATGGACCAGAGAAGGACCAGATTTCCAGCACTTGTTGTTAGGTGTCGAACATCCTTCGTCAGAGCTTAGTTTTGACTCTTCGAAACTGGTGCATGTGGCTGATGCACTCGACGAGATACATAGGCAGAAATCAAACGACACACCTGTTATCGGCTTCTGTGGAGGTCCGCTAACATGCCTTTGCTATATGCTTAGAGGGCGTGACGCTACTCTGCAGTTTACTGATGTGGTGCGATATCTGTACACCAACCCTATAGAATCGCGACAGATACTCGAAGCTATAACAAGTGCCACAGAGTGGTATGTAAACATGCAGGCAGAGCATGGTATAGATGCTTTCCAGATATTCGAGTCGTTTGCAGGTGTTGTTCCTGCAGAGCTGTATAATGATATTGTGATGCCTTTTGTGCGTCGCATTACAGCTGCTGCGCGTAAGCATGGACTACCTGTAATATTCTTCCCAAAGGGATTTGGTGCAGGATTACACTTACTGTCAAAGCAAGAGTGCGACTATGTAAGCATAGATTGGCAAACACCTTTATCAGTGGCTCGCAAGATAGTAGATGAAGACTTAGGGCTTCAGGGTAATATGGATCCGCGAATACTATTTGCTTCACAGGATGTTATTGAGAAACAACTGAAGAATTATGCTGAATTTTTTCGTGAGAATCCAAATTTTATATTCAATTTAGGTCACGGATTGCACAAAGACACTCCAGTAGAGAATGTATGCTTTGTAACCAACTGGTTTAAAACACAATGAGATTTAAAATAAAAGATTTATGTTTTTAGGATTGTTCTTAACATCGCTGTTGGCCGTTGAAGGTCCAGAGATTATTCCCGCTGATACTACAACAGCCCGTTCGTATGCACTCGACGAGGTTGTGGTAAGCGCATTCAAGTCAAACAAGTATGATTTGGTACCAGCATCGCGTACTGCCTTGTCTGCCCGTCAGATAAGCAATAGACAGATTAATGGTATAAAGGAGTTGACTGCTATTATCCCCAATTTTTATATGCCCGACTATGGCTCGAGAGCCAGTTGTCCAGTGTTTGTGCGTGGGGTGGGCAACAAGTCGGATGGTACAGGCATAGGTTTCTATGTTGATGGTGTACCTTACTATGAGCCTTTGTCGTTTGATACCGATCTTGGTGATGTAGCATCGGTTGAAGTGCTGCGTGGTCCACAGGGAACTCTTTACGGACGAAATGCCATTGGCGGCATCGTGAACATCAGCACACGTAACCCCTTGGAGTATCAGAACACTCGTGTACGTCTGGGGTATGGTCGTTATAATGATTTGCGTACTCAGATATCTAATTATACTAAGGTGTCGGATAAGTTTGGTTTCACCTTTGGTGCTTTGTATCATCACAACGATGGTGCTTTCCGCAACAGCTATCTCGACGAGAAGGTAGACAAGATGAATGAGACGGAAGAGCGTATAGGCTTGTACTACAAACCCTCGGAGTCTTGGCTGATACGCCTTACAAGCAATTTTACCTATAGCGATCAGGGTGGATATCCCTATGCTCCTGTTGATGTAGAGACTAACACCTTGCAGCCCATCAGCTATAATCGTTACAGCTCGTTCCGTCGTCTTATCAGCACTAACGGACTTGGTATTACATATACAGGACCAGTGGTTAGCTTTAATAGTCAGACATCATTCCAGTATATCAATTCTAAGCAGGCTATCGATCAGGACTTTACTGTTACAGATAAGTCGTTTGTTGAGAATGCACGTCATCAGAATATGGTGTCGCAGGAGTTTACCCTCAAGTCGAATGGCGACAGTCGTTATCAGTGGGTGGTTGGTGCCTTTGGTATGATGGAGCATGTTGATCGTACCGTAGATAACTTCTCTCCATCTGCAGGTTCGCTCAGTCATACCGACTATTGTGTACCTACCAGTTCTCTGGCCTTGTATCACCAGAGCACTTATAATATCTGGCGTGGTCTCTCGGCTACTGCTGGTATCCGTTTCGACTATGAGCATGCTAAGACCAAATATGATAACCTGAAGGTGAAAGCTGCTCCATTTACTGATGGCTATCTGGAATATGCAGATTTGCTGTCATCGGCAAGTGGTGAGTCTTTCGAGAGTACAAAGAACTTCACACAGTTTACACCAAAGTTCACGCTGCAGTATAATACTACCGAGAATAACCTTTTTTATGCATCGGTAACACGTGGATATAAGCCTGGAGGTTTCAATAAGTCGTTCTCTACTGCCGATCAGCGTTCGTATGAGCCAGAGTATAGCTGGAACTACGAGGTTGGTGCAAGTGTCAACCTGATTCGCGACTTGCTTACCATCAGTGCCGATCTGTTCTATATTGACTGGCGCGAAATGCAGATAACATCTACTATAGCAGGTGTGGGAAATATTACCACTAATGCTGGTCATACTGATAGTAAGGGTGTGGAGCTTGATATTGCCTTCCGTCCGCTTAAAGGTCTGCAGTTCAATGCCAATTATGGTTATACCTATGCTCGATTCCTGTCGTATGAAAAGAGCGAAACAGTAAGCTACACCAACAATCGTCTGCCTATGGTGCCAAACCACACATTGAGTGTTGATGGAAACTATACTATCAACCCTCAGGGTTGGTTAGACCGCATCATGATTAATGTTGGTCTGCGCGGTTTGGGTCGTATCTATTGGGCAGAGGACAATCTGGTAAGTCAGGATTTCTATGCACTCCTAAATGCCAAGGTAGCTCTTACCAAAGGCATTGTAACTTGGGAACTGTGGGGTAAGAACCTGACAGATACTCATTATATGGCCTACGGATTCAAGTCGTCATCAGGTAACTATGCTCAGGCTGGTAAACCATTGACATTTGGAACAACCATCGAAATAAATTTCTAATTCCAATCATGATATGACAACTACCGCAAGCGTTGAAAATGTGCGAAAAATAAATCTCGCCACCTTCTTCTGCCTTTATATTGCGCAGTTCATTCCTTCTACATTTATTACTACCGCTATGCAGGTAACTATGCGCCAAGCCAATTACGGCTTGGCCACCATAGGCTTGCTACATCTGGTACATATCCCCTGGATGGTAAAGTTTCTATGGGCTCCTATGGTCGATCGCCAGTGTTCTGATATCTCTAACTACAGGCGTTTCATTCTGCTCATGGAGACGGTTTATGCGCTTTCTATCATCAGTATTGGTTTTCTGGATATATCGGCCGACATCTACTTTATCTTTGTGCTGGTGTTTATATCCATGTTTGCATCAGCCACTCAGGATATTGCTACCGATGGCTTGGCTGTACGAGCCTTTGGTAAGGGTGATCATAGTGCAGTAAACAGCATGCAGTCTATGGGCCGTTATGCAGGTGCCTTCTTGGGTAGCGGCATTTTTATTGTGATGCTCGATCACTTCGGTTGGAGTGTGGTATTCCCTCTTTTGGGAATTATTGCCCTGCTGATGATTGTGCCTCTGCAGTTCAATAAAAAGATACATATTGAACCGCGTTCGCCCAAGCAGCGTGCAAAGCTGATGGACTTTATGTGGTTTTTCTCGCGTCGCCAGATTATTCCGCATGTCATCTTCCTGCTGCTCTATTTCATGGGTATCATAGGTATTATTGCCAATGTGCGTCCTTATATGGTTGACCTTGGCTATAACATGAAGGAGATAGGCGTATGGTTTGGAATGGTGGGTACTGCTACCTCATTTTTTATGGCTTGGGTGGCCCATGTGTTTATTCGTCGGATAGGCATGTATCGCGCTCGTTTGATAGTGGCTTTTATGATAGTAACAGCTCCTCTTTATTTCCTGTTGCTCACATTCACTGCGCCCACGTTGCCATTGTTGGTTGGTGGCTTGCTGTTAGTAAAAACATGTCATGCGTTTGCCTCGATAGTGGTTTATACTACTGCCATGGATTGTGTTCGCGAAGGTCGAGAGGGAACTGATTTTACTATTCAGGTAGTTGTGGTGCATCTCAGCTCGTCGCTCATCTCGCTCATCTCTGGTGGAGTAGGCGAATGGCTCGATTATCGTGGATTGTATATCATTGAACTGGCTATTGCTATTATCAGCCTTATATATGTTATCAAAGTATTTAAACCTAATCAGATGTTAGCACGATGGTAAAAAAGATTCTCTTTACAGCTCCAGATACCTATCAACCTCGTTTGTGTATGGCTATGGCTGAAGTACAGAATAGTGTTATCCGTCCTGTATTCGTACCTTTTATTAATACATTCTTGTATACCAAGTATGCCTCATTTGTTGAGTTCTGTAGAGTGGCGGCATCATACGATTATGTGATATGTTCGAGTATGATGGCTGTTTGGGCATTACAATCATCAGGAATTGAGCCTTCTTTATTAGAAGGTAAGGTGATTGCCATTGGTAACGATCAGAAAGCGGTGAGAGATATGCTTGGCTTCGATTCTATCATGCAAGATGCCAAACCTAGTATGATGGGCATTGTTGACGCCTTGAAGTGTCAGCCAGCGTTGTCGGCTAAGCGTATAGCCGCCTTAATGCCTGAGTTTACAGGTCTGCCAGTACCCTCTACTATCACCAACTTTCTGAATGCCCTCAGTGATACGGGAGCCAGTGTTACTAACGTGTATTGCTATTGTACCGTTGCTATGGGACAAGAGCATTATGCTAAAGCCTTAGAATACATCCTTGAAAAAGAAATCGATGCGATTGCTATTACAAGTGGTGGTGAGGCTCATGTGTTATCAAAGCTTCTGTCGTTTGCTGTAGCTCAAGGCAAACCAATTGATGTGCCAATCTATTCGTATGGACCTTATACCACACGTTGTGCCCAAGAAGTATCGCTGCCAATAGCTGGTACATCTCCCAAGTACCAAAGTTTTATAGACTTTATTGATTATCTTTCTACGAAATAACAGCACCCTCCCAAGTCGGGAGAGTGCTGTAGTAAAAGATTAAAACAGGAAAAGTGATTAATATGCTTGTTCATGAACGCCCTTAACGGCTCGTCCGCTTGGGTCGTTCATATTTTTAAAGGCTGCATCCCACTCAAGGGCGATAGCGGTTGAGCAAGCTACACTTGCCTCGCTTGGAACACTTTTAGCGGCAGAGTCGCTGGGGAAGTGTTCTGCAAATATAGAGCGGTAGTAATATTCTTCTTTATTCTTTGGCGGATTGATGGGGAATCGCTCTGCAGCGTGCGCCATCTGCTCGTCGGTTACTGCCTCAGAAGTTATCTGTTTCAAGGTGTCAATCCACGAATAGCCCACACCATCGCTGAACTGTTCTTTCTGTCGCCACGCTACCTCTGCTGGCAGCATGTCGGCAAAGGCCTCGCGTACAATCTTCTTTTCTATCGTAGAGCCAGGACACATCTTGGCCTCAGGGTTGGTACGCATTGCCACATCGAGAAACTCCTTGTCGAGGAATGGCACACGCCCCTCAACGCCCCAAGCGCTCAAACTCTTGTTGGCGCGCAGACAATCGTAGAGGTGAAGTTTAGAGAGCTTGCGAACTGTTTCGTCGTGGAAATCTTTGGCCGATGGAGCTTTGTGGAAGTAGAGATAACCTCCGAAAATCTCGTCGGCTCCCTCGCCTGAGAGTACCATCTTGATACCCATCGACTTGATGACGCGAGCCAACAGATACATAGGTGTTGAGGCTCGAACGGTGGTAACATCGTAAGTCTCGATAAAGTAGATAACATCGCGGATGGCATCAAGACCCTCCTGTATAGTGTAGTTGATTTCGTGGTGAACGGTACCTATATGGTCGGCCACCATTTTAGCTTTTGCAAGATCGGGTGCCCCTTTAAGTCCAACAGCAAACGAGTGCAGACGTGGCCAGTAGGCGCGAGTCTGTGAATTGTCTTCGATACGGTGCTCACTGAATTTTTCAGCAATGGCAGAAATGACTGATGAATCAAGACCTCCTGACAGCAATACTCCGTAAGGTACATCACTCATAAGCTGACGCTTAACGGCATCAGTAAGTGCATCGTGGATAGCTTTGCTACTGGCCTGATTGTCCTTAACGGCATCGTACTCAAACCAGTCGCGCTTGTAGTAGCGCTTCATGCCTGGATCGCCACTATAGTAGTAATGTCCTGGGAGGAATGGCTCGTAGCGCTCGCATTGACCTTCTAAGGCTTTTAGTTCTGATGCTACATAAACGGTTCCATCGGTATCATAACCTATGTAAAGAGGAATAACACCAATGGGATCGCGGGCAATAAGGAACTCATCCTTCTCCTCA
>ONAK01000084.1 GCA_900315765.1 uncultured Prevotella sp.
ATGGAGCGCTATGGCTATGTAACCTTGGTAGAGTGCATACTCGAAACCGGACGTACCCACCAGATTCGTGCCCACATGAAGCACATCGGTCATCCGCTGTTTGCTGATGAGCGCTATGGTGGTACTGAATTGCTCAGAGGTGAGCGCACCGCCAGCTACAAGGCTTATATACAGAATTGCTTTAAACTCTGTCCGCGTCAGGTGCTTCATGCCAAGACGTTGGGCTTTGTTCATCCCACCACAGGCAAGCAGATGGACTTTACATCAGAGTGGCCCGAGGATATGACTGCTCTGATTGATAAATGGAGAAACTATGTAAAGGTGAAAAGGTGAAAAGGTGAAAAAGTGAAAAGGTGAGAAAGTGAGAAAGTAAAAACGATTAATAAGATATAATTATGGAAAACTTGAAGAGAACTATTGCCATCGTTTGTGGTGGTGACTCATCAGAACATGACGTTTCTCTGCGCTCAGCACAGGGACTTTACTCCTTCTTCGATAAGGAGCGCTACGATGTTTATATTGTTGATATCAAAGGTCAGGATTGGCATGTGGAACTGCCCGATGGTACTACTGCCAAGATAGATCGCAACGACTTCTCGTTTGTTGAGAACGGCAAAGCCAAGCTTTTCGACTATGCTTATATTACTATCCACGGCACCCCAGGTGAGAATGGTTTGCTGCAGGGATACTTCGATCTTATCGGTCTGCCTTACAGCACCAGTGGCGTGCTGGTTGAGGCTATGACCTTCGATAAGTTCGTGCTGAATCAGTATCTTCGTGGTTATGGTGTCTGCGTGGCCGACTCGCTGCTTATTCGCAAGGGCTACGAGGAGCTTGTAGGCGACGATGAGATTGAGGAGCGCATTGGCATGCCTTGTTTTGTAAAGCCTGCTGCCGATGGTTCTTCGTTCGGCGTTTCTAAGGTTAAGAACAAGGATCAGTTGGCTCCTGCCATCCGTAAGGCCATGATGGAGAGTCCTTCGGTTATGGTAGAGAGTCTCCTTGAAGGAACTGAGATTTCTATCGGTGTTTATAAAACCAAAGAGAAGTCGGTTGTTCTGCCTGCTACTGAGGTTGTTACTACCAATGAGTTCTTCGATTACGATGCCAAGTACAATGGTCAGGTTCAGGAGATTACACCAGCCCGTCTGTCTGAGGAAGTCGCCGAGCGTGTTCGTCAGATCACTTCTCATATCTACGACATCCTGCATTGCAATGGTATCATCCGCATTGACTATATCATCTCTAAGGAGGGTAAGATATCAATGCTCGAGGTTAATACCACACCAGGTATGACCGCTACCAGCTTCATTCCTCAGCAGGTTCGTGCCGCCGGTCTTTCAATGGGCGATGTGCTTACTGATATTATTGAGAACCAATTTTAAATAATTGATAATTGACAGTTATGATGGCAGAGAGAGCAGAGTTTGATGCGATTAGGCCTTATGAGGCAGAAGAGATGAAACAGGCGTTCGATGAGCTGTTGAACGACCGCCAGTTCCAGTTGGTGCTTAAGGGCTTTGCTCCTTGGTTGCCTAAGACGGTTCGCAATGGATTGTTGCGTCTGGCCTTTACAGGCGTTAAAAACCCGCTCGATTTCCAGAAGCGTTTCATGAAGCCCGTGGTTAAGTACATCATGCGCAAGCATACCGACGGCTGCAGCTTCGACGACAGGAAGTTAGTGGATAGCGGAAAGTGTAAACCTGACGAGCGCTTCACGTTCGTCAGCAACCATCGCGACATCGTGCTCGACTCTGCATTTCTCGATGTTCTGCTGGTTGATGCTGGCTATCCCACTACCGTCGAGATCGGCATCGGCGATAACCTGCTCATCTATCCTTGGATAAAGCGTCTGGTCCGCATGAACAAGGCTTTCACCGTTCGCCGTGGTCTCTCACTGCGCGAAACACTGGCAGCCTCACAGCTGATGAGTCGCTATATCCATTATGCTGTCACCACGAAGAAGGAGAATATCTGGATTGCCCAGCGTGAGGGTAGGGCTAAGGACTCCAGCGACCACACTCAGGATGCCGTGCTCAAGATGCTGGCTATGGGTGGCGACCTCAAAGAGCTGAACATCGTTCCGCTCACTATCAGCTACGAGTTCGATCCCTGCGACTACCTCAAGGCTCAGGAGTTCCAGCAGAAACGCGATAACCCTGCATTCAAGAAGTCGCGACAAGACGATCTCGACAACATGAAAACCGGTATCTTTGGCTATAAGGGTAGGGTGGTATATCGTCCCGCTGCTCCTGTCAATACCTGGATTGACGAACTCTCCAACTTGCCCAAGACCGAGTGGTTCAAGGCGCTCGCCGAGCGTATGGATCATGAGATTCATAGTGGCTACGAGCTCTATCCCTGCAACTACATCGCTCTCGATGAGTTGAATGGCGATCATGCCAATGCTGCTCATTACACCGATGCCGACAAGAAACGCTTCGAGCAGTACCTTGCCGGTCAGATGGCAAAGATTCAGATTCCTAATAAGGACGAGTCGTTCCTCCGCGAGCGTATGCTAACCATGTATGCCAACCCCGTACGTAACAAACTTGCCACACTATGAAGAAGTTCCTGCAGCTCATCGTAATCATCACTGTCCTCTGTTCATGCTCAAAGGATGCCTACGAGAAAGGCGAGGGGAAATACTCGCTGATGCGGGGCGATTTTGCTGAGGCGATAGTCAATAGCAGCAAGCAGGTAACCGGTATCATTACGGACGATGGCGATGAGTTCACGCTTACGGTCCCTTATACTGCCAAGTGGGTGACTACAGCCGATACCACTTATCGCTGTATGTTGTATTATAATAAGATGGCCGATAAAGCCGAGGTGTTGTCGATGGGGCAGGTGCCCTGTGTGGGCATAACACCGTTGTCGAAGTTCGATCACCGTCTGGTTACCGATCCCGTTAAGTTCGAGAGCACCTGGATGAGCAAGTCGGGGCGCTATCTCAACCTGAGTCTTCTTCTAAAGACTGGTGTCACCGATGATTCTACTGCTGTTCAGAATCTGGCCATTGTCAGCGATACCGTGATAACCCACCCCGACAACAAGCGTATCCGTCATCTTATCCTGCATCACGACCAGGCTAATGTGCCTGAATATTATTCCACTCCGGTTTACATCAGCATCCCTACACAAAGAATTGATGCCGATTCTGTTCGAATCAGCATCAACTCCTACAGCGGTGAGGTCGAAGCTAAGCACCGTATCCGTTAATCGGCTTTGTATTCCTTGTTCACCACAGCGTTCCAGTCTATCTGGTCTGTACGCTGTGCCAGAGGAGCGTGCGGTATCACGCTGCCATCCTTCACCAGTATGATGGCTGGAATCCTGCCTGCTTCTATGGTCTGATAACCACCCTCGTAAACCTTTCCGTTCTGATAGTCAATCCACTTGCCCTTAGGCAGATATACGCTGCGGCTGTTGCCACTCTCCAGCAGAGGGGCCACCAATATCTTCGATCCGAACATATACTCATCCTCTACGTACCAGGCACCCTGATCGTGTGGAAACTCTACCAGCAGCGCACGCACCATTGGCAGGCCCAGTTTCGAGCACTCCTTGGCCTGCTCCCAAATGTATGGCATCAGCTTATATTTCATTTCGGCACACTCGAAACCGAATGGCAGCCAACGGCGATAGATATCCTCGGGCGAAGCCGTCACAAATCCGCCCATGTCGTGGCTCCAGAACGAGAAACCACTTAGTCCGAAGCTCAGTCCGCCTCGCAGGTCGCCCAGCATGCCGGTGTTAGTGGTGGCTGCATCGCCGCCCCAGTGCAGGGCATAACGCTGGCTGCCAGCCCATGCCGAGCGCGCCCAGATGATGCCCTCGCCAGGATGGTTGCGCTCCACAACCTCCCACAAGGCCTTGTTGTAGCGCAGTGGGTAGAGGTTGTGCTCGTACAGTCCGCCTTTACCGCTATGATAGAAACCATTGTAAGGAGCCGCTTCGCCAAAGTCGCACTTGATGGTCGACACACCCTGCTTCATCAGTCCCTCTATCTTCTGTTGATACCAGTTGACGGTCTCAGGGTTCGAGAAGTCAAGTATGGCATCCTCCACGGGCATGCCGCCAGTGGCATTCTTCACGTGTAGGCCCTTGTCGATAATCTCGTTGAAGAACCGGTTCTTGGGTGTGAAGTAAGGCAACTGCCACAGGCAGGTGTGGAAACCGTCCTTGGCCAACTGCTTCAGCATTTTCACGGGGTCTTTAAAGCGGTCTTTGGCAAACTGGTAGTCGCACTGCCAGTCTACTCCAAACCATCCTGTGTCAAAGTGTATCACGTCGGCAGGAATGCGATTTGCCCTCAGTTGGCGGGCAATCTCTAAGCCCTCTTCTTGCGAGAAGTAGGTAATACGGCTCATCCATGTGCCAAAGCTCCACAGTGGGGGTAGGGGCGACTTACCTGTAATCTCCGTGTACTCATACAGTATATCCTTCGGCTCACCTAAGAATACAAAGAAGTCCATCTGCTCGTCGGCCATAAACAGACGGTCGGCGCCGATGTATGATGCGCCGAAGTCGCAGGTAACAGGTGCCGATGTGTGCATAAAGATACCATAGCCGCGGTTCGAGAAGAAAAACGGCACAGGCTTATACTGTCCGTCGGTCTCAGGGCCCTGCGGGTCGGTCACACTCAGATGCACCTTCTGTCCCACTTTGTTCAGCGATGTAAACGATTCGCCGCAGCCGTAAATGCGTTCGCCCGGTGCCAGTGTCAGCACAGGGTTGATGCTGCGTGAGTTGTCGCTGCCGCGCTTGATAAACGAGAATGGCTGCAGTTTCACCTGACTCGAGTCGTTGTCGATGATGTGCCGTGTCTGTGTCAGCACCTTTCCTTTGGCATCCTTGATAACTAATCGCCAGGGATATTTCTTTATCTCGATGCTGCCAAAGTCCGAGGTGTATGTGATGGCATCGCCGCTCTGGGTGGTGCGCCACATCTTCCCGTTCCCCTTAGCCTTGAATCCGTCGCATAGCATCACGTCGTCCTGATCCGTGTTCTTGGGCTCCACGGGCGTAGTAAACATGCGTATGCGGGCTGTTCTGGGTGTTATGAAGTCTATTTTTATCTTCAGGTTAGGGTCGTTGTCGTAGGCAGCATCCGGAAAGTCCAGCTGCTGCATCTTTACCGGCCAGTAGCCGTTCAGGTTGAATGCCTGTCGTGGACTCATCCTGTAGCGTTTCCACTGCACTAGTCCTTCGCCCTTGGCGGAATCGAAACTAACCAGCGAGTCGGCAAAGAAATAAGTGTTCGACAGATCGTAGAAATCTGTCGATACGTCTTTCTGCATACACTGCAGGTACTGTACCCCTGCGTTTGTTTGGATTTGTGCTGCAGCGAATCCCGTCCAGAGCGCTGCACACATGATTGATATAATTCGTTTCATCTTGATTAGTATAATATCTGCTGCAAAGATACAACTTTTTTTCAGACAAAAGTAACTCGTTTAAAATCGCAACAAAGTTGCAACAAAGTCGTAACAAAGTCACAACTAAAACGCAATACTCACCTGCGCGGATAAACTTAGGTACGCGTGCGAATATATAGAAATAGAAATAGAAAAAAAGAAAAAGTGCGTGTGCTTTAATGGCACGCACTCTGAGGGTAATATCATGCTCAGGAGCAGGAGCAGAAAATCATGGAGCAGGAAGCCGAGAATACACGTCAGGAAGCTCTCATCATCGTAGTGGTGGCTGTTTTGCTTGGTGTGGCAATTCTTGCCATCGTGGTTATCTTCAAGAACCGGGCCATCCATAGCAAGAACCAATCACTTGCCGCCCAGATTACCGAGGCGATGACATACAAGGAGAAATATCTGCAGAAAATGTCGGAAAAAGTTCCCTCTTCAGGTAGCTCAACCGATATCAACGCACTCAGCGACGAACAGCTGTTTCGATATTATTCCAGTGGAATCTCAGGATGCTGTACGGCCAGCTGCATGCCATCCTGCGAGAGGTAGAACATGTAGAGGATAACGGGTTTTGTGCCTCGGTTCTCTACCACGGCCTCGCCCTCATGCACTACTTTCTCCTTGCCGTCCTGTCCGATGATGGTGAGTTCGCCCTGCACCAGTATGCCGTAGTTCATGACGGGGTGGTGGTGCCAGCCCAGCTTTTTGCCCGCAGGGAACACATACTTCACGGCTACCAGTTCGGGGCGCCCTTGCAGATAGTCGGGCAGCTCAACGCCGTCCCAGCTCTGACTGGTGCGTATCAGTTCGGTTGACACTACCTGCTGTGCAGGATTGTCTTTCTGTGTCTGCGCCTGATTGCACGATGTTAATGAAACTACTGTTACGCCGCAAACGATGGTGGCGGCCATCACCCAATTCAAAATCCTTTTCATTGTCAGATTGTTTTAAGTTATTTATTAAATATTTATTCATCGTTTCCGCTGCAAAGATAGTATAAATTTTTGATTATTCGAAGAGAATACAAATTAATTTGCATTCTTTTAGGGATGGAAATGTTAAAAATGAGAATTGAGCAAAATAGTATCAGTTTTGAGCAATCAAAAGTACTTTGGTTAGGAAAGAAATATATATCTTTGCAGCGGATTCAGTAAGTCTGGATATGCTAATGTAACAATTCCTCGCGTACCTTATTAATAAGGAAGCGAAATAAAAGAGTAATTCTCTAACAGACCAAACCAATGTTTTTTAAACCAATTAACAATATTAACACTAAGTATGAATCAACATTTTAGAAAGACAGCGCTTCTGGTGAGTGCCTTGGCTCTTATGGGGCTTGGAAACTCTGCCAACGCTAATGCCGCAGAAGCTCCGCAGGAGGTTCAGCAGGCTGCGAAGAAGATTACAGGTACTGTAGTCGACGCTTCAGGCCCCGTCATCGGAGCCAGTGTAGTGGTGAAGGGTACGTCAAACGGTGTTGCTACCGATTTCGACGGAAACTTTACTCTGAACGCAAACCCAGGTCAAACCCTGGTGATTTCTTACATCGGTTACCTTAACAAAGAGGTAAAGATTACTGCTAGCCAGTCTAACTACAAGATTACACTTGAAGAAGACAAACAACTGCTCGACGAAGTGGTTGTAGTAGGTTATGGTACTATGAAGAAGAGTGACCTCTCGGGTTCATCGTCGTCTATCGGTGAGCAGGCTCTGAAGGGAACCATCATCACATCGCTCGACCAGAGCTTGCAGGGACACGCTACCGGTGTTACTGCTGTAACAACATCAGGTGCTCCTGGTTCGTCTTCATCAATCCGCGTGCGTGGTATTGGCTCTATCAATGCTAATCAGGAGCCTCTCTACGTCATCGATGGTGTGATAGTACAGAGTGGCGGTCAGTCGGGTGCCGACTATGGTCTGGCCGACCGTCTGGGTAATGGTAAAGTTTCTACCATCTCTCCACTGTCAACACTCAACCCATCGGATATTGTATCAATGGAAATTCTGAAGGACGCTTCAGCTACCGCTATCTATGGTGCCCAGGGTGCCAATGGTGTTGTGCTTATCACTACCAAGCGCGGTAAGAGCGGCGAGGCTAAATTCAACTACGACGGTATGTTTGCTGTAAACCGCCAGATGAAGCGTCTCGACATGATGAACCTTCGCGAGTATGCACAATATTATCAGGACTTTGTAGATAATGGCTGGATTGTTAAGAGCCAGGCTAATCAGAACTACAATGACCTCTCTATACTGGGCAAAGGAACCAACTGGCAGGATGCCGTGTTCCAGACAGCTCTTCAGCATCAGCACCAGTTGTCGGCTCAGGGCGGCTCTGACAAGGTGCAGTACTATGTATCAGGAAACTTCATGAATCAGCAGGGTACTATCATCGGTTCTAACTTCAAACGTTATTCTGTACGTGCCAACCTTGATGCACAGCTGAAGCCTTGGTTGAAGCTGGGTATGTCGACTACTTTCTCAACCACCAACGACGACCTGAAGAAAGCCGATGGTAGTGAGGGTATTATCACTTACTCGCTGACTACACTGCCTGATATCCCCATCTACGATGTTTTCGGTAACTACTATGCTGAGGCGCGTGAGGGATATACCAACCCTAACCCAGTGGCTTTGGCCAACATGAATTCCTATACCCTGGAGCGCCGTAAGCTTACCGGTAACATCTTTGCCGAGATCAGCTTCCTGAAGAATCTGGTTTGGCACGCTGAGCTGGGTTATGATATCTCGGGCTCAAATGCTGAGACATGGGAGCCTTCTGTTGACCTGGGTGGATGGCAGAAGCCTGCTAACCAGGACCACTGGCAGAGCAACACCAACAAGTTCTGGCAGCTGAAGAACTACCTGACTTATACAGGAAACATAGGTAAGCACCACTTTACTGCCATGCTTGGACAGGAGAGCTGGGAGTCAACTTGGAAGTATCAGGGCATCACAGGCCAAAACCTGCCTCGTAACGATGTGCGCAACCCATCACTCGCAGAGAAGGTGGACCGCGACTTTACTTCTGGTTTCGGCAGTGCCTCTATGGCATCGTTCTTCACGCGCGAAACCTATAATTATGATGATCGCTACTATGCTACTTACACCTTCCGTTATGACGGTTCATCTAACTTCGGTCCTAACAATCGTTGGGCTGGATTCCACTCTCTGGCTGCCAGCTGGCGCTTCACCAACGAGCAGTTTATGAAGAATGTTAAATGGCTGAGCAACGGTAAGGTGCGCGTTGGTTGGGGACAGACCGGTAATGCCAATATCGGTGGTTACAAGTGGGGTGTTGCCCTGGGCGTTATGCCATCAGCACTCGGACAGTCATACCGTCCTACAGGTCTGCCTAACGAGTCTATTCAGTGGGAGACACAGGAACAGATTGACTTAGGTCTCGACCTCGGTTTCTTTAACAACCGCTTGAACCTGACCATCGACTGGTATAAGAAGGAGTCTAAGGACATGCTGATGAAGATGCAGTTGCCTTCTTATCTGGGAACTCAGGGTAACGGCTCGTCGGCCCTCTCTGCACCTTACGGCAACTATGGTACGATGCGCAACACTGGTCTTGAGATCGAGGTGAAGGCTACTCCTGTACAGACCAAGGACTTCAGTTGGGATACCGACTTGCAGTTCTCGTTTAATAAGAACAAACTGGTTGCCCTCCAGGGCACCACATCGGCCGCCATCATCGGTTACGGTCAGTGGAGCGACGTAGTGGCTGTTTCTTCAGTAGGCCGCCCAATGTACGACTTCTACGGATACGAGGTAGAGGGTGTATATAAGGACTTCGACGATATTCTGAACTCGCCAGTAAACACTCTGTATGCTCAGTCATGCATTGACAATGGCGACGGCACATTCAGTCATGTTACTGATGCTTCCAAATATAGCAAAAACAACACTGTATGGCCTGGAGACCTGAAGTTCAAGGATGTGAACAACGACGGTAAGATTGACGAGAACGATAAGACCAACATCGGTTCGCCACTGCCTAAGTTCACTTTCGGTTTCACAAACACATTTAACTATAAGAACTTCGACTTGAGCATCTTCATCAACGGTTCGGTTGGTAACAAGGTGATGAACTACACCTCTATTCCTCTGACTTCTATGACAAGTACCTGGAACAACCAGATTCAGGAGAAGATTGCCGACCGAGCTCATCTGGCAGCCATCGATCCTGGCAAGGTTTACGAGGACGGCAACGCCTGGTATAACGACATTACCAATGTATATGTTACTAATCCTAATACCCAGACACCACGTGTGGCTATCGGTAACACCTACAATCAGAACATTTCAACCCGCTATATCGAGGACGGAAGCTATGTTCGTCTGAAGAACATCTCGTTGGGATACACTTTCCCACAGACCATAGTAAAGAAACTGTATCTTGAGAATCTGCGATTGTATTGTAACCTTCAGAACGTGCTGACCATTACTGGCTACGACGGCTACGATCCTGAAATCGGTGCTTCTACCACAGATGCTAACGGATATGTATTTGGTCTGGATAATGGTCGTTATCCTTCACCATTCACATGTACATTCGGTGTAAACTTATCATTCTAACTAATAGGAGGACAATCAATATGAAAATAAATAAGATTAAAATATTTCTGGCAGCCTCTGTGATGGGATTGGGACTGACCTCTTGCGAGGATTTCCTGGATCGTCCAACAGAAGATAGCTATGTGGCTGGCGGCTACTATAAAACCGATGCAGAGTGCATCGCTGCCGTTGACTATCTCTACAACTCGCCTTGGTATGACTTCCAGCGTGGTTTCTTCTCATTCGAAGTCTTGGCTGGTAATCTCTATGTAAGTGGTGGTGATTATACGGCATTCCTGAATTTCGGATTAACATCCAACAATGAGCACATCCGCAATATGTCGTACTCGCTTTGGGCTGTAAACGGTCACTCAAACGTTGTACGCAAGTATATTGAAGACGGTGGTGCCTCTGAGGCTGTGAAGAATCAGACCGTAGGTGAGTGCCTGCTCTGGAAGGCCATGGCATACTTCTATCTGGTGCGTACCTTCGGCGATGTGCCCATCGTGCATGACAACGCCACGATGATTACGGCTGGCACATACAATGAGCAGCCAAAGGTGAAGAAGGCTGACGTATATGAGTATATTGTGATGACACTTGAGAAAGCTATTGAGCTTCTGCCCGAACAGTGCACCCAGGGCCGCCTTGACAAATACTGCGCCAAGGGCCTGTTGGCAAAAGTCTATCTGGCAAAGGCTGGTGTGAACGGACAGTTGAACAGCGCCGACCTGCAGATGGCTGCAAATCTCTCTAAGGACGTTATCGACAACTGCGGACGCTCGCTGGAGAAAAATTATTGTGACTGCTTTACCCTTGAGGGCAATAACTCGCCTGAGAACATGATTGCATGGCGCTGGGTGGTTAGCAGCCAGTGGACATCGCAGAACACCTTCCAGTCTGACCTTGGTATGACCGGTATGGACGAATATGGCGATTGCTGGGGTGAATGGGGTGGTCCATCAGTTGACCTGCAGGATGCCTTCGGTTTCAATGTACTCGACGATCCCGCTACACGTCCTGACGTAGATACTCGCCGTAAGGCAACCATGATGACTGTAGGTGATGTGGTACCTTACCTCTGGCGCGACCATGGCGGCTTCGACTACATGCGCTTCGAATTTGACAAAGACTATAACCCTGCTGCATACGGTCAACATCGTTGTACTACTGGTTGTAACTTGGTTAAGTACATGTATGGTAATAATGCCGACCACGTGGCAGTCCTTGGCACATCAGCCGCCCGTATGGCAAGCTCTCTCTGTACACCACTGCTTCGTTTGGCCGATGTTTACTTGATATTTGCTGAGGCAAAGGTTCTGCTGAATCAGGGCAATGATGCCGACGCACTGAAGGCATTTAATACCGTTCGTCAGCGTGCCATTCCTAATGCACTGCCTGTTACTTCACTTACTTTCGACGATGTTTGGAAAGAGCGCCGCTTGGAGTTGGCTTGTGAGGGCGATCGCTGGTTCGACTTTGTTCGTCTGTCATACTACAACCCCGAAAAAGCTATCAACGAGTTGAAGGCTCAGCGCCGTAACTCTTACTGGAATCTGGACCGTACATTCAAGCACTACTACGAGACAGGACAGTGGCTGCTTGAGAACAAAGACGATGAAGGCAAGGATTATACTACCGAGTACGACACGACCACACCTGCGCCTAATGTTACTATTAGCAGCTTTACTGTTCCATTCCCAATGGAGGATCTTACCTTCAACCCACTGCTGAAGGAGGATGCTATACATGTGGATGTACGTGAAGAATATCATTATTAATCATTTTAACAGACATATAAATCATGAAAAGATTATTCAATAGCCTCTTACTGCTGTCGGCATTCGCTGTCACAACTGTTTTCACAGGTTGTAAGGACGAACCCGATAAGTACGAGATCAGCGGTGGTAATCCTACCATCAGCTATATACGCCCCTTGGACATAGAGAAAGCAGACTCTATACTCACAGGTGCTTACATGGACAACAGTATCTGCATTGTTGGTAGTAATCTGCGTAGCATCACCAAGATGCTCTTCAACGACCAGGAAGCTAAACTGATTCCCAGTTTGATTACCGACAATACGATGATTGTAACCGTGCCTGGCAAGATTCCCGGTGAGGTGTTCAACAAAATCTTTATGATCAACAACTCTAACGATACCACCACCTACGACTTCAAGGTACTCATTCCTGGACCAAGCATCAACAACATGACCAACGAGTGGGCTAAGGTTGGTGAGCGGGCTACTATCTATGGTAACTACTTTGTAGACGACCCAAACATTCCGCTCACACTGACTGTTAATGGCAGACAGGTGGATTTCGATGACTTCGACATGAATCACATCACCTTTACAGTACCTGAGGGTCTGGAGGAGGGCCCAATCGAGGTTTCTACTGTCTATGGTTTGAAAAGAGCTAAGTTCTACTACCGCGACACGCGCGGTATGCTGTTCAACGACTGGGGTACTTACGATGCAGGCGAGGCTTCAACAGGACTTACCAATCATGGTTGGCACGCACAGAAGATTATCAGCGACGAGAACTCACTCGATGGTAGCTATCTGATGCTGGGTGACTGCGATGTAGAGGATGGTACTTGGGCCGATAGTAATCTGTCGTTTGAGTACTGGCCTGGCGATTGGGACGGCACATTTACTGGTGTGAACTCACGCTTGTCTGACCTGGTTAGCTTTGCCGACTTCGCTAACATGGCCCTGAAGTTTGAGGTGAACATCCCTGCAAGCAATCCTTGGACTAACCTCTCTATGCAGTGCATCTTCTCGGGCGATGCTCAGGTAACATTGCCAACAGCCAACAATACCTTCTTCAATGGTACCGACTACCCACGCGGACTTTGGACACCATGGAGCAAAACAGGTTCGTACGACACCGATGGCAAGTGGGTTACTGTAACACTGCCTCTGTCTACTTTCAAGTACAAGAACGACGGAACACCGGCAGGTACACCTCTTACATCTGGAAACTTCACTGGTCTTACCCTGTTCCTTTGGAGTGGTGTAACAAGTGGCTCTACCTGCCATCCTATCATCCGTATCGACAACATCCGTGCGGTAGCATATTAATTTAATTGATAATTGAAAATTGATAATTATGAAAATATATCGTAAAATATCAGTATTGGCCATGGCTGCACTGGTGCTTGCTGCTGGTTTCACCAGTTGTAGTGAAGACAGCTTGGATACTAACCAGTACAACAAAAACGGTGTGAATCTTTTGGGCTTTGGTCCTATGCCTATCACCCGTGGCGCAACCATGCGTATTACAGGTACCAAACTGAATGAGGTGCAGGAGGTACTTTTCCCAGAAGGAAATCAGAAGTTAACGCCTTCTACCACAACTATCAAGGGTGACTTCACACTTCAGAGTTCTCAGGAGTTGTCGGTTACTGTTCCCGATATGTGTGTACCAGGAAAACTGCGCATGCTTACCAAGAGTGGCGATACTATTGAATCGAAGACATTCATTACCTTCGCCGAGGAAATCAAAGCTTCCACACTCGATCCCAATCCTGTTCATCCAGGTGGTGTCCTCTCTATCAAAGGTGAATATATGTGGAACATCGGTCAGGTTATCTTCTTTGACCATGTCGTAGTAGATGCGGAAGATTTCTTGCTGAATACACGTCATGAAATTCAGGTCCGTGTACCTATGGAAGCCAAATCGGGCGATGTGGCTTACAATGATGGCTCAGAAGGTGCTGAAAACATTGTGATTGGTCATCTGGACGTTGATGCCGTTAAAGCTACAGGTGTTTCGAATCCTACACCTGAGTTCGGCGAAGAGATTACCATCACTGGTGAGAACTTCGACCTTGTAACAACCATTGACTTCCCTGCTGTTGCCGATGTAACAGACTTTACTGTAGCCGAAGACGGCAAGTCGCTGAAGGTTAAGGTGCCTGTAAATTGCGTATCAGGTCAAGTAGTACTGAATTCTCTTTCTGGTCTTACCTCTTCTGTTGACATTACTGTACCTCTGGCAACTGTCAGCAGCACAGCGCCAACCAAGGATGTGAAGGCTGGTCAGACCATCACCATCAAGGGTGACAAGCTCGACCGTATCACCCACCTCGTTCTGCCTGCTATTGATGCTATCTTCACCGACTTCAAGAAGAGTGCAACAGAAATCAGCTTCGTAGTTCCTGAGGGCATGGGCGATGGTAAGGTCGTTCTGGTTCAGCATGCCAACTACAGTGTCGAGTCTGATAAGATCTCTATGTATAGCGAGGCTCCTGAGGTGTCTATCTGGGCTGGTAAGTTTGAGATTGGCAACTGGAATGCAGGTATGCAGGAGCTGGCTTGGGGTGGCTACGACTGGTCGACCGTTAAGGCAGGACAGGTACTCACCGTTTATCTCACTCCTGACTTCTCTAATGGCTGGGCTCAGATTCGTCTCGGTAATGGTTCTTGGTCAGCACTGCCTGGCACCGACGATACCATTCCTCTGGCTGAGGGCGATACAAAGGTATCTGTAACCCTGACCCAGGCCATGATCGATGAGATGGTAGCCAATGGCGGTCTTGTTATCTGCGGTGCTTACTTCACCATCAACAAGATTACCCTCTCTATCCTTGAGACCACTATCTGGAGCGGCAACTTCGCTCTCGGAAGCTGGGCACAGGGCTTGCAGGATCTGTCTTGGGGTGGCTACGACTGGAGTCAGGTTTCCGCTGGCACCACTCTGAAGCTCTACTACGAGGTTGATGCTTCAGTTGGTTATATTAATATCCGCTTCGGTAACGGCTCTTGGGCAGCTCTGCCTTCAACCCAGAGTTGGGGAAGCGATGGTAATGCATCGCCTGATCCTTCAGAGACAAGCATCAAGACTGTTCTCACTGCCGACGACCTCGATCAGTTGAACAATGCTGGCGGTCTGGTTATCTGCGGTGCAGGTATCATCTGTAAGAAGGTAGTTCTTCAGTAATACATTAATCAGCAGAGTGCCCATAAACCATAAAGGGGGCACTCTGCTTTATTTTTTAAATATAATATTAAAACAATGTGACTATGAGGAAGAATGTATTTCGTTATCTATCCTGTTTGTTTTTATCTTGTTTCGCACTTACGTCGTGTGGCGGAAGTAGCAGTAGCGGCGAGGAGCCTGCACCTAAAGTAACTATCAACTTACGCTCGTGTAGCATAACAGAAGGGACGGAATATGTTGCTTCTGATTTAAAGGAGGTCACGCTATCCTATAATAATGTGGTGGCTGTGAGTGGTAGTGCAAACATCACACTGAACGATACAAAATGCTCGGCCAAGTCGGGCAGCACAACGGCTATGGATGTCGTGATTAGTCTGCCTACATTGGAACTGGGCAAGACTTATGTGCTGACTATCCCCGAGGGATCTATCGTGTATAAGAATGACAATACGGTAAGTGCGCCTGCCTACAAAGTAAGCTTTACTACAAAAGGTGGTACAAAGCCTATCGACAATGATGCTACGGCCTTGACAAAGAAGTTGGGCTGGGGATGGAATCTGGGTAATCACTTCGATACCAGTTCTGGTCAGGATGGCGTTCATCCGCAGTGGGGCTATTGGGATAATGCCACCCCTACACAAGCACTTTATACCAACCTGAAGGCAGCCGGTGCCAGCACTGTGCGCATTGGCGTGACATGGGGTAACTACCAGACGGCCGACACATGGGAGATAGAGGCCAGCTACATGGCTGAGGTAAAACAGAATGTAGACTGGGCTGAGGCTGCCGGACTGAACGTCATCCTGAACATGCACCACGATGAATACTGGCTCGATATAATCAAAGACAAAGGCGACTTCCTTATCTTTGAATCGTTCAATGAGATACAAGACGGTGGCTGGGGCTGGGGCGCCAACCGCACTGATGGCGGCAAGCAGTATAGAACGCTTAACGAGTGGAACCAGTTGGTGGTAAACACTATCCGTGCTACTGGCGGGAACAACGCTACTCGTTGGATTGGTGTGCCGGCTTATGCTTCTAGTCCGTTGTATGCGCTTGAGGATGGTTTTGTACTGCCTACCGATGATGCTAACCGCGTGATGGTGAGTGTGCATTTCTATGATCCAAACACTTTTACACTGACGCCAGAGAACAGCGATGGTAAGTCGGAATGGGGCCACACAGCTGCAGAGGGTAAATACCAACCTTACAGCAATGAAGAGCATGTGAATGAGATATTCCAGGACTTGCAGAACAAGTATATCGCCAAGAACATACCAGTCTATATTGGCGAGTACGGTTGCGTGATGCATAAGTCGGATCGTTCAAATCTGTTCCGTAACTACTACTTGGAGTACGTATGCCGTGCAGCTTATTCCTATCACATGCCACTCTGTATCTGGGATAACAATCAGACCGGAGGCGGTAACGAGCATCATGGCTACTTTAACCACAACGACGGATCATATCTTAATGGAATGGAGTCGCTGGTAAAGACGATGATAAAAGCGGCGACTATTGATGACGCCAGCTACACACTGGAGACGATATACAACAACGCTCCGAAATAAGAAAGATGCCGATCTGATGAGGATCGGCATTCTTTTTTTAGAAGGTATCAATACGGAGTTTCCCCGTTTTTAGTTTTTCTGAGGTGCAGCTGAGTGTGATGGTCGATGGAACGTGACCACTCTGGATGATGAACTGTGCCAAGCCGTTAAAGGCGGGTATGCTGAACTCTCGGCAGTGCTGACTCTTGGGGTGATCTTCGCCGTTATACGATGGATCGCCATTGCCAGCACCAAGTATGCGGGCATCGCCATCGAGGTGCATTGTAAGCATCTGACAGGCATCGGGCACTACGCGCCCCTTTTGATCCTGAATCTCTACCGTTACAATAGCCACGTCGCGACCGTCGGCTGTCATGGCACTGCGGTCGGCTTTCAGTGCAATCTTGTAGGCAGGCTTGGTAGTTTCGATGGTTTCGGTGAGGATACGCTTGCCGTTTTTGTAGCCTGTTGCTACCACCTTGCCTGGCTGATAAACGGCCTTCCACTTCAGGTGACCATTCTTAGGCATGGGCTGACGGCCCAGTCTCTTGCCGTTTACAGTGAGTTCCACCTCGTCGCAGTTACTATAGGCCCACAGCTCTATCTCTTCGCCTTCATGCCCCTTCAGGTTCCAGTGGGGGAAGATGTGGAGTGTGGGCTCATCAGTCCACCACGATTTAAGATACCACGCCTCGTCTTTCCAGAATCCGCAGTAGTCGAGAATGCCAAATTCAGAGTCGGTTGCAGGATAACTGAGTGGATTAGGTTCGCCTCGATAGTCGAAACCGGTCCAGTAGAACAGACCTGCTGCCCAAGGGCGTTCGGCATAGAACTTCCAACCGCGCTCAATCACGTTCTCTATGTGATGGTGGGTGGTGTCGCGGTTCATGCTTACCATACGGCCAGGCTGTTGAGGCGAGTTGAAATAAACGCCGCGTGTGCCGCAGCCGGTGGTTTCTTCTGTTCCCACAATCTTCCACGAAGGGTTAGCTTTCTTGCGGTTGTCTACATCATTCTGCACAATGTAATTGAATCCTACTACGTCGAGTCCCTTTATCATCTCTGTACCGCCGGCATTGGCGATGGTAGATGGGCGCGTAGGGTCGAGTAGACGGGTGTATTCACGCATGGCAGCTGCTATACGTGTGCCTTGGATGGTGTTCTCTATACCCCATTCTTCGTTGCCATCACTCCAAAGGATGATGCTGGGGTGATTACGGTCGCGCTTAATCATGTTTGCCAAGAGGCGCTGATGCTCGGTGTTGATACCGGTCAGGCGGTTCTCGTCGATGACGAGTATGCCCTCGCGATCGCAGATGTCGAGTAGAGCAGGCGTCATGGGGTTAGCTGTTTGATACGCCAAGCCATTAGTGCTTCAGGCATGGCAGCACCTACTCCCGCATGATCCTGATGCATGTTTACCCCCTTCAGTTTCAGGGGCTGGCCGTTGAGCAAGAAACCTCTGTCGGCATCGAAAGCAATATCTCGGATACCGGTGGTTGTCTCATACACATCGGTCACATGGCCATCCACCTTAACGGTTGTCTCTACCTTGTATAGATACGGATCGGTGGTACTCCACAGATGTGGCGCCTGCAGCGATAGAGTCTGTTTGCAGTCGCTGGTTTCTTTTGGTCTTAAAGTGATGGTGGCTATGGTGGTCTTGCCTACCTCATGTCCCTCAGCATCCAAGAGTCGCTGCTCTACCTCGCAGGTTGTTGCTTTCAGCGAGTGGTTGTTTACCTCAGTATCGATGTGGATGGTGGCTGAGGTATATGGTTGTTTGATGTCGGCATAGACAAATGTGCCGAAGGGTGCCACGCTGACGGCGGAAGTCTTGGTAAGCCAGGCATCGCGATAGATACCTGCACCCTCGTAGAACCAACCCTCTTCGAGGGTAGCATCGGCACGCACACAAATCAGGTTCTGCCCGCCGTAGTTTACATACTCAGTTACATCGTATATCTGGGTGGCATAGCCGCTGGGCTCTGTGCCCATATAAAAGCCGTTGAACCACACACGTGCATTGCGGAAGATGCCATCGAACCTCAGGGAGATATGCTTGCCCTCATCATTGGCAGGGATGCTGATAACCTTACGATACCAGCCAACACTGGTCTCGGGATATTTATACCCCACGGTCTTGTAGCCATGCGAGTGACTGGCTTCAGGGGCATAGGGTAGAGTAGTAGCCCAGTCGTGGGGAATGCTTACCTCTTGCCAGTCTGCATCATTGAACTTCATGGCGTAAGGCCCCTCGTTGTGTATTGAGTTAGCCTTCGTAAGGTAATTGAAATACTCGGTGCCACAATTGAAGTCTTTTTTCGGATCGGCCGCATGGCCGAATGCAAACTTCCAGCCTTTATCCAGCAGGATGGATTCACGCGCATTTGTCTGAGCCGTGATGCTCAGAGTCAGCATCAAAGCGGTTGCTAATAGTAATAGTCTTGTTTTCATTTTTCTTTTTTTGACCGATGTTGTTGTTATTTGTGCAAAGATAGTAAAAAAAAGTTGTCATGATTCAAATGTGTGGCCTTTTTTTACTACCTTTGCAACTTAGTATTACAATTCGACAATTTATGAAAAAGTTTTTGCTATCTTTGTTCTGTCTCACTGCTATGAGTGCATGGGCCGGAAGCTATGAGGTGAGTTCGCCTAATGGTAAAGTGAAAGTAACTGTTGAGGCTGGCAGCATGGTAAACTGGTCGGTTAGCTACGATGGAAAGGCTGTACTACAACCGTCTGTTATAGACATCAGCGTGCAGCAAGGTAAGAAAACTGCTGGTTTGGGCAAGGTGGGTAAGGTGAGCAAGAAATTTGTCACGGGCAGTTTCAAGACCCCTTTCTATAAGAAGGCCGAAGTGGCCGACAGCTATGGTCAGCTTGTACTCTACACCAATCAGAAATGGTCTATCGAGGTACGTGCCTACGATGATGGCGCTGCCTATCGACTCATCACCTCATCAGCACAGCCTATGGTGGTGAATAACGAGACGGCAGAGTTCCGGTTCGCAGCCGATTATCCTGTCTTTGTGCCTTATGTCAACGATAACCGTTCGGGTGAGCGCTACTGCTATTCGTTCGAGTCGTATTACGACGAACAGAAATTCTCGAGTATGTTTGCCGACTCGTTGACCATCACTCCATTGGCAGTGTGCATGCCTGGCGGTATGAAAGCTATCGTGATGGATGCAGGCGTGGATAACTATCCTGGCATGATGCTCATCAAGGGCGATGGCAACTCGCTTAAGGCTGAGTTCGCACCTTATCCTTTGGAAAACATGATTGGTGGCTACGACCGTCTGAACCTTGTGCCTACCAAGCGTGCCAGCTTCATCGCCAAACTCGCAGCCAAACAGGCACTGCCTTGGCGCGCAGTGGTGATAACCGAGAATGATGCCGATATTCTGAACTGCGATATGGCACAGCGCTTGGCACCAGCCTGTCGCATTGCCGACACTTCGTGGATCAAACCAGGCAAGGTGGCTTGGGACTGGTGGAACAACTGTAACATCACAGGTGTAGATTTCGCCTCGGGCATGAACACCAATACCTATCTTTATTATATCGATTTCGCCTCACGCAACAACATCGAGTATATCATCATCGATGAGGGTTGGAGTGGTAAAGAGTCATTGATGGAGGGCCTAAGCCCAGAAATTGACCTCTCCCGACTGGTCGCCTATGGAAAAGAGAAAGGCGTGGGTATAATTCTCTGGTCTAGTTGGCGTAACCTGATTGGCAACAACCCCGAGGGTGGCATCAAGGTTACTGAGACGGTGATGAAGCATTATGCTGATATGGGTATCAAGGGCTTTAAGGTCGACTTTTTCGATCGCGACGACCAGCAGGTGATAGCTTCTGCCTATCAGGTTGCCGCCTGTGCCGCCAAGCATCATCTCTACCTCGACTACCACGGTCTGAAGCCTTGCGGTATTCAGCGTGCCTATCCCAATATCTTCAATTTTGAGGGCGTAAAAGGTCTGGAGAACTCTAAATGGGAACCACGAGTAGGTGATGGCCCACTGCATAATCAGCCACGTTATGATGTCACAGCTCCCTATCTGCGCATGCTGGCTGGTCCTATGGATTATACTCCTGGTGCTATGACGAACGCTATGAAAGATAGTTTCTTTGGCAATAACAATCACCCGATGAGTCAGGGTACCCGTGTGCACCAGATGGCCATGTACACCATTTTTGAGGCGCCGTTGCAGATGCTGGCCGATAGTCCTACCAAATACATGCAGAATCAGGAGTGTACCGATTTCATTGCACAGGTGCCTACTACCTTCGATGAGACGGTGGTGTTGGCTGGTGAACTGGGAGAATATATCGCCATTGCTCGTCGCAAGGGCTCTACCTGGTATGTGGCCGCGATGACCGATTGGACACCACGTGAGCTCACCATCAGTCTCGACTTTCTGACTCCAGGTCAGCATCAGGCCACCATCTTTGCCGATGGGGTGAATGCTCAGAAGGATGCTACTGACTATCAGTGCATCCGAAAGACTGTGACCTCAACCGACCGCCTTGCCATTCGTCTGAGTAGTGGCGGAGGTTGGACTGCTATCATGTATTAATACTAATAATCCCCGCCAAAAAGCGGGGATTATTTATTTAAGCGTCAGAATGGTCTTTCTTAAATGAGGAAGACTGCTATCTGGTCCTATCATTATCTTAAAGTCGCCAGGTTCTATAACATAGCCGTTAGGGCCATAAAACCGTAGCAGGTCATCGGTGATTTCAAACGTTACTACTTGGCTTTCGCCTTTCTTAAGGTGTATGCGCTTGAATCCTTTCAGTTCTCTTACAGGGCGACTGATGCTGGCTACAACATCGTGGATGTACAATTGCACGATTTCATCGGCATCGTAATTGCCTGTATTCTTTACTGTAACACTGGCTGTTCTGCCATCAAGAGTAATATCACTATAATCGAAAGTGGTATAGCTCAGTCCGTAGCCAAAGGGGTAGAGCGGATCGTTGCGTATATCCAGATAGTTGCTGCTGAACTTAGAAAATGTTTTAGCTCCCTCGGCTACTGGACGACCTGTTGGCAGGTGGTTATAGTAAAGCGGCTCCTGACCTGTGGCCTGTGGCATGGAAGTTGTGAGCTTCCCGCTGGGTACCTTGTCGCCAAATAATACGTCGCAGATGGCATCGCCAGCCTCGCTACCGCCAAACCATACTTGCAGAATAGCTGGCACGTGAGCTTGCTCCCATGTCATCACTGTGGGGCGGCCTGCAAAATTGAGCAATACCAGAGGTTTACCGAGTGCCAATAGTGCCTCAAGTAGCTCTTTCTGTGCGTCAAACATTTCCAGTGTCGCCCTGCTACTGCTTTCACCTGTCATCTCGGCCGATTCGCCCATAGCGCAGACAATGACATCTGCCTGACTGGCGATGGTCAGAGCCTCGCGCTTAAGTTGTTCGGCATCGCCAAATGGCGTGGGGCGATAAAAGCCGCCGTCCATCTGCAAGATAGAATCGTTGGTGAAGTTGCAACCCTGTGCATAACTCAGTGTAGCCTTGCCTTGAAGGGCTTGTTGCATGGCTTCTTTGAGTGTGGCATATTTGGTGTTATCTGCTGTAGGAGCCCAAGTTCCTGCCATGTTGTCTCGATTATGAGCCATAGGGCCTATCAGGGCAATCTTGCCCTGTTTCTTCAATGGTAGCAAGTGGTTGTCGTTTTTCAACAGTACAAAACTCTTGGCTGCTATCTCGCGTGCGGCTTGTCGGTGTGCTGGGGTATAGATATCCTGGACATGGCGCTTTTTGTCGAGGAAACGATAGGGATTGTCGAACAGTCCCAGTTTGTATTTCGCTTCTAAAATACGGCGGCATGCCTGATTGATTTCTGTCATTGATACACGGCCATCTTTCAGTGATTGTGCTAATGTGTTGATAAACCCCTCAGAGCACATGTCCATATCTGTTCCAGCCTTCAGTGCCATTGCCGAAGCTTGGTCCAGATTACCTAGGCCATGCTTGATAATCTCACCGATAGCGCCATAATCGGTCACCACGAATCCGTTCCAGTTCCACTCTCCTCGTAACACATCATCGATGAGCCATTTGTTGGCGGTAGCTGGTATGTAGTCTACAACATTGAATGATGTCATAACCGACCCTGCACCAGCTTTTACTGCAGCCTCGTATGGCGGGAAGTATTGGTTATACATACGTGTATGACTCATGTCTACCGTATTATAGTCGCGTCCTGCCTCTGCTGCACCATATAGGGCATAATGCTTCACACAGGCCATCATGTTCTCTGGGCCGTAATTACCTTGGTAGCCCTTTACCATTGCCTCGGCAATGCGACTGCCTAAATACGGATCTTCGCCATTACCCTCGGCAATACGGCCCCAACGGGCATCGAGGGCTATGTCAACCATCGGACTGTAGGTCCAGCAGATACCATTGGCAGTAGCTTCTTTGGCTGCTATACGTGCCGATTGTTCTATACCTTGAAGGTCCCAAGTACACGATAGGGCGAGTGGGATAGGGAATATCGTTTCATAGCCATGAATCACATCCATGCCCACCAGCACGGGTATACCCAGACGGCTCTGCTTGACTGCAACCTCTTGCAGACGCCGGATATCATCAACACCCTTTAGATTTAATACAGTGCCTAACTTACCTTCTGCAACAAGTTTCAGTAGTGGACTGTTTTTCTCTTCGCCAGTAGTAACCGATGAACCTGGCATTAGGTTCATCTGGCCCAGCTTCTCTTCGACAGTCATTTTTGCCATCAGCTGGTCGATAAAAGCATTCATCTTCTTATCTTCTGCCTGACTGGCTATGCTTGCCATCAGCATAAATGCTGTTATAAGAAATATCTTTTTCATCATGACTGTAGGATTATCTGATGGCATAAAGGTAAGCCAGAAGAGCCATCTTGCCACGCATGGTTTCGCGTGGGGTGAACTCGCCGTTTACCCAGAAGTAGCGCTGGTTGAAGTATGACTCCTGGCGGGGCCAACCACCATCAGTCCACGAAGGATACATCTGGTTGAGCAGGATGCGGGCATCGCCTCCATTATGACCTGGCGACCATGTCTCGGTGCCATTGAATGGTGTCTGACCTGGGTGGCTTTCGGGGGTACCGTCGTTACGACCGGTGGTGTAAACATCGGTGAGGTGGCGCTCGCCAAGACCGGTCATCTCTACAATGTTACCGGGATTGCGGCCCATGGCCCATCCTGCTTCGGTGTACATGATGTGCTCAAGCTGCTGTCGACGAGCCTTGTCGCCGATGTAGTGAGCCAGCATGACCAACTGCAGGTTCTGAGAAGTCTGCCAGCGGCTGTCGTTGGCGGCACGGCGTGATGGGCGATTGGCTACGTTCCCGTAGTTATATGCCTCGGCCTGAGCGTTTACACAAGCCTTGAGGTTCTGATAGAACTCGCTGTAGTGGCGAGGCTGCGGACAAGTGAGGTAAGCGGCTGCAGCCCAGTACTGACAGAATGGTACTAAATTCTTGCCCTCCTCGTGCATAACGCCTACGCCGAAGAATCCATGACGCCCCTTGCTGAACAGTAACGACTTGTTGTCCTTAATCATACTCTCGTCTACCATCAGCCGCTCCCACTGTTCATCGCCTGTAAGATTGTAAAGGAATGCTGCTGCCATTTGGCGGAAATCGCGGCCACGCATCTGCATCGATCCTACATCCTGCAAGTCGTCGAGCTGCTGGTTGTCTTGACGTGAAGCAAATCGAAAAGCCTTGATAGCCTCGTCGGTATAGTACTGGCGGAGAGAGTCGTTATGGTTCACGCGGAATGCCTCGGCCATGATGGCACAGTTGGCTGCGTTGGCCCATGCTGCCATGGTGGTGCAGCCTGCCTGGAACATGACACTCCAGTCGTTGCAAGGATTGGTAACACCCTGCGAGTAAGCCTCGCCATCGCGGATAGAGAGGAAGAAGTCAACCTCGTTGCGGGCCTCGTCTAGGAGGTCGGGTATGCCGTTCCCACTCTCGCGAATGCCCAACTGATCTTCGTTAAGCTTGCCGCCAGAAAGGATGTATGGCAACAGCATATCGTAGATATTGCTGACATGGGCCAAGTGACGGTCCCAGTCGAAAGCATCAGAGTGGCCACCCTTAACATCAAGGTTTACGGGGTTGCCAGGCAAGCGGTGCTGCCAGAAGATAGAGGCCTTGAGGGGCTTGAAATGGGGCTCGTCCCAAACGTCGGTATGAAGCTCGCGCCAACCTGGGCTCCAAGGATGGAAGTGACGTGGTATGGGGGTAACATGGGCTGGGTCGATGGGCTCGCCAAGGCGCATGTAGTAATAACCGCGAACAGAGTAGCGATAGGGCTCGTAGTAGATGTCGTTTCTGATCTCGAAGTCCATGCTGCAGCCTACATCCTCTACTACCAGACGATAGCAACCTGGCTTGGTAGACTTGAAGTCGATGTTCCATACATCGGTACCGATAAGAGCCTTGCCACCAGCCTCGTCCTTAGATGCTGAGGCGGGTTTCCAGAACTTGACGGTTCCAGCCTTCTGCTTGCTCTTGGTATTGACATTGTAAAGCCATACGGTTTTGCCTTCCCAGGCCTTATAGTCACGCTGTCCGCCATCGCCAAGCCACTGATAGAGGTCGGCAGCGTGCAGACTCTCTTTTTGTGCATAGCCGATGATATTGACGTGGACAGCCTCCGATAGCGAGTTCCAAATGTCGAAACGCACAGAGGCTTGTGACTTATCGGAGCCAACGCCTGAAGGGATGGTAACGGTATAGGTGCAACCTTGGCGCAGCGATTTGGGCAACTGGAGGAATAGCCAGTGGTCGAGTTCGCTGGTAAGGGTGTTGTCGGTGTTCATAGGTTTAGACTTTCGCCAAACTGCCAAAGGCTGTACTGAGGCAAAGGTCTTGTCGTCTTTGGAACTGATGAGCCAGCCGGCAGCCTTCTGTATCTCGGCAACCTTCAACCGCTCGCCAAACACGAGCAGTGTGTCGTCGCCCTCAGAGAATGAGTGCCCCAGATAAGCACTGGGACCTGTGCCGTTGTCACGATAGTGTACTTCGCCATCGCGGAAATGGACCATTAGATAGTCCTTGTCGATAACTTTTACTCCTAAGAGTTTTGTTGCCAAACAGTTGGTAGGCAGTGCGAGCATGACTGCTGTAAGCGCTGCAAAGAGATTTCTTTTCATTGTTATTGTTTTATTGGTTGGTAATATCATTTAGTCTTGTCAGCCAAGAATCTGTTCCAATTCATCGAGTTCCTCGCTGGTTGTGGCCCAGCTGGTTACAAAGCGGCAGATAGTATGATACTTATCGGTCTGACCGAAATGGGTGAAGCGCATCTTCTGACTGAGTTTATCTACCTGTTCGTTGTCGATGATAACAAACTGCTGGTTGGTGGGAGAGTCTACATAGAACTGGAATCCTTTTCGGATAAAGATCTGCTTCATGCGCATAGCCATCTTGATGGCGTGCTCTGAGAGCTTGAAGTAGAGGTCGTCGGTGAACAGCGCATCGAACTGCAGTCCGATAAGAGCTCCTTTGGCGATTACTGCACCGTGCTGCTTCTGGATAGAGAAGAAATGCTTGTGGGCATTCTGGTGAGTAAACACTACAGCTTCGCCGCAGAGAGCGCCAATCTTGGTACCACCGATATAGAACACGTCGCAGTGGCGCGCCAGATAAGGCAGGCTGATGTTGTTGCCCTCTGCCTTTAGTCCGTAACCCAAACGCGCACCATCTATATAAAGAGGAATCTCGTAGTGCTGGCAAACCTGATAGATTTCATCAAGCTCCTTTGCAGTATAGAGCGTTCCGAACTCGGTGGGGAAGGTGATGTAGACCAGTCCGGGGTGAACGGCATGATCTTTATTGCCGTCGTGCATATAATCGTCGAGATACTTGTCGAGTGTTTTGGCCTCCATCTTGCCGTTGTTGTCGGCGATGGTGATGATTTTGTGCTCGGTGAACTCTACAGCACCGGCCTCGTGTACATTAATATGTCCGCTGCCAACACAAATGACGCCCTCATACTGATACAGCATAGAGTCGATGGTGGTGGCGTTGGTCTGAGTGCCGCCGGTAAGAAAGAATATCTGTGCGTCGGGCAGTCCGCAGGCTACACGGATGCGCTCTTTGGCACGTTCACTAAACTCGTCGAAACCATAAGGTGTAGGTTTGGCGTCGTTATATTTAATAAGGTTCTCCAGAACTTTCGGGTGAGCCCCGTTGTTGTAATCACATTCAAAAGATATCATAATGCTTATTAGTTATTTTGTGTGCAAAATTACGAAAAGTTTCTTGATTTATTTGCTATCTTCGACTTAAATTTGTATTTTTGCACACAAATTAATCACTAAAGTATTAGTATGATCCTTCAAACATTAGTAAATTGAGCTATGAACAGAAAACTATTTATGACAGGCTTGCTGATGATTGCTACCATCATGCAGGCTCAAACCGCCAGGAAATTTACATTAAATCTTACAGCCGATGGCAAGGCTCAGATGGTTTGTTTCCTGCCAGAGAATCCTTCTGGTAGAGCAATTGTTGGTGTGCCAGGAGGCGGCTATTCGATGCTTTCGAATACGCACGAAGGCTATCTGGCTTCCGACTGGCTGAATAAGCAGGGTATTGCCTATTTTGTAGTGAACTACCGATTGCCTAATGGTGATCGTACGATCCCCGTCGGCGATGTGGAGCAGGGATTCCGCACAGTGCGCGATTCGGCTAAAGTGTGGAAAATCAATCCTAACGATGTGGGTATAATGGGTTTCTCGGCAGGTGGACATCTGTCGTCGGTCATCTCTACACTGTCGCCCTATGAGGTGCGTCCTAACTTCTCGATATTGTTCTATCCCGTAATATCTATGGACGAGCGTGTATCGCATAAGTGGTCGTGCATTAATTTCCTGGGTAACGAAGGCCATAAGGACTCCAAACTGGTGTGGCAGTATTCTACACAGAACGCTGTGCGCAGTCATCTTACACCTCCTGCCTGTATCATTAGTGCCAACGATGACCGGCTGGTGCCTGTTGTAACAAATGGCGTGCAGTATTACTCGGCTATGCGTAATGCCGGCAACGATTGCAGTTTGTTCATCTATCCATCAGGCGACCATGGTTTCGGATTCGGTACTTGGTTTAAGTATCATGACCAGATGCTGAACGACCTTGGCAGCTGGCTTAAATCGATACCAAGCCCTAAGCAGGATGCTGTTCGAGTGGCTTGTATCGGTAATAGCATTACCGACGGTCATGGTATCGATATGCGCACCAAGTACGGCTATCCCGCACAGTTGCAGGGTATTCTGGGTGATGGCTATTATGTGAAGAACTTCGGTGTCAGCGCACGTACTATGCTGAACAAAGGCGACTTCCCATATATGAACGAGCTGGCTTGGAAGGATGCGCTTGCATTCAAGCCCGATGTTGTCATCATCAAGTTGGGCACTAACGATTCTAAGCCAGAGAACTGGCAGTATGGTGCAGAATTCAAGAAAGACCTGCAGCAGATGATTACAACCCTACGCCCAGACCTGGCACAGTCAGTTAGCAAGAAGAAAGGTAAGAAGGCAAAGGTGGCTCAGCCTGTTGGTCCAAAGATTTATCTTTGCACACCTATTCCTGCCTTCAAGTCAACATGGAATATTAATGATAAGGTAATTTCCGACGAGATTATTCCAATTCAGTTGGAAGTAGCGAAGCAGTATGGCTTGCAGGTAATCGACCTGCACACCCTTTTTGCAAACGATGGTGATAAGATGCTGGACGATGGCATACATCCCGATGGCAAAGGCGCCAAGAAAATGGCCGAAATAATTGCAAAAGCGATAAGGGAATAAACGAAAGATTAAATAAAAATGCCTCGCATCGATGTCGATGCGGGGCATTTTTCTATTCAGAATCACCATACCTCTAGCATTTCTGCCAGAGGTTGGTGTCAATCTTTACGATTTTCTCTTCCTTCACCCAACGGCAGATAATGGTCTTCACTACTGCCGATTCGCCATTTGCCAGACGGAGATTTACCAGATCTTCCTTGGAGAATTCTTTGGGCAGAGCATCCAGATAGCGGATGTTACCCTTAGAGGCCTGAGCACTGATTGCTCCATCACGCAGAGCGTCAATCTTGTTACCATAAATCAGCAACTGATAATGAAAACAGCGCTCAGCATACCAGACGGCAAACTTGATGGCTCGCTCAGTTTCCTGTCGACCTTCTAGCAGATAAGCGATGATGCCGGCACGGAAACCATTAAGTGCAGCTCGACGACGAAGCACATCGATAGAATATCGCAACGTCTGCAGATACTCCTGACGCTTGCCTTCATCCCACTCTTCGATAGCCTGATTGATAAGAGGCAAAGACACCTCGCCCTCCTCGTCCATCAAGCAGAGGCACTGGCGCTTCACTTTTTCTTCTTCTTCCTTTGTCCACACCTTAAACTTTGGCATCTTTGCACCCACCATATCAGGCAGAAGCACAGGTGTTACTCGGCTCACCAGACCACTCTCGGCATCGGCAAAGAATGCTCGACACTTGTTGGGTGTACCACACATCACCATATTATAATATAGGGTGACCTTACCTGAGAACGAATCCTTCGAAATGCGGTGCTGACCCCAAGGTTTGTTGTCGTAAGCCAGTCGGAACAGGTCGTTCTTTTCTGTCCATGCACCACCCTTGTTGTTCTTCAGAACTGTCTCAATCTCAGGGGCATAGGTGAAGAGATGCTTCCCATTGGCATACAGAGCTCGCTCCAGAAATGCCGACACACCGATATTGGGTTCGATGATACGGATCTGGCTACAGGGATTCTCTACCTCCTCGCCGTTTTTCTTGGCCAGCGAGTACTCGATTTCCTTCTGCCACTCCACTTCGTCCTGCTTGATGATAGGATCCATCAGCAACTCGTACTCAGCATCGACAAACGACTTGCCTGTGGCCTGAGGTGCCTCGATATCCACGATAAAACTGGGCGAATTCAGCTTTCCGTCGCGATACTTGGCTCTAACACTTGTGGCCAGAGTGCCCAGCATAGGCATAGCAGCCATAAGTGTAGCCTCACGAAATTCCTCAGGAGCATGGTCTGACAGATCCTGAAGAATGCCAGGCAACTCCTTGTCTACAGGGGCCACAAAGGCATCGTCGTCACCATCCTGACTAGCCTCGACAGCTGCTCCCAGAGTCGACAGCACATCCTTCATAATCGAAGGAATGTCAGAAGGACGGGTACTACCCACAGCACTTTTGATGGTAGAGATGGTCTCATGGTCCGACAGCCCCCAATGAGGCAGGATCGAGAATAGTTTCTGCTCTTTGAAGTCGCAGATGAAACGCATATAGCGACTCATAGTGTAGAGTGCCATATTACGCTCACCCTCGGCAGGAGCATCGCCATATCCCAACTTCAGGAGCAGAGCAGCTACGATGTTCTCATAAGGTATGCCCTTGTAGTTAAGAGGTGAGGGAGACGAGTCAATAGTTACAGGTACACACTCAGCAACAGGCTGATTATCAACCTCATACAGTTTCTTCTGTTCCTCGGTAAGAGGCTCAAAAATTGCAGGATCGAGCAACTTTACATACTGCTCACTGACCATAAAACAGCATCGAGCCAGGTCGGTAACGTGAGAATCGTAACTTACCCCAAGTCGAGCAGCCAGTTTCTGGATATCCTGCTCGATGGTAGCTCCAGGAGTACGCCAAGCCCAGATGTGAGTACCACCTCCAGCACTCTCGGCGAAATAAGCGATACGGCACTCTTCGATGAGATTCTCTTCCCAAACCTTACCCCAAAGATCCTCAGTCAGTCCCTTCTCGTCGATGTCGAGGAAGAACAGTCCTGAAGGCACAGCATCTTCGGCTTTACGGGCACCGTTGGTGAAACACTCTGCAAGAGGCAGCCATACAGGCAGTTCCTTCTTGCGACTCAGATTTTTGTTCTGCTTCACGTCTGCGAGGATTTCCTCTACGTGATTCACCGCCAGCAGTTGACGGTAAGCAGCCATGCTCGCCTTGCGAGGCTTGCCGCTAAATGATTCTGACATGCTAATCATAACGGCGGCAAAGGTCGCAAGGGGTTTTGCACCTTCCAAATGGGATAATTCTAGCTAATAGTGCAATTATGCTCAGAGTGTGCTAACTGATTGTATTTCTGATAGATAGCTCTAAAAATATTTTTCAAATCGTCGTCATCATCGCTCATTCCTTCCTGGATATTCTTCCTGAAGGTGTCAACATATTGCTTATCAGTCAGTTTCAATGCCAAATCGCGGTCGGAATGGGCACCAAACACTGCACTTTTTTTCATTTCTCCCACCAAATGGCAGAAAAAGCGTGCAGTAAACAGATTATTGTGCGGACTTTTACGGGTTACCATCAGGTGTGCAAAGATATTTTCGTCCTCAATCAGATCCTTCCACATATTTATATAATGGGGCAGCCATCTATCATCCAGCAGATTTGTGAGTTTATTGGCAGCATCCATCACAGCCTCGTCCACTCTCTGTACATCGTTGTAAACCAACTGCTCGTTGCCAAACCTTGTGGTAGGATCCAGTTCGCGGGCTATTTCGCAGAGTGCAGCAAGATGGAAGACGAAGTAGCGAATCTGTTCGTCGCTAAGATGCGCCTCCAGAAAATCCTCATCGAATGCCTCGCTATCGGTAGTCCATTTGGCAAACAGGCCACAAGGCATCTGTCCCAGTATCTGTCGCTCTTTGCTACGTTCGGCAGTCATCACATCCTGCCACGAACTGCTGTCGTTAACCACCCGCAGGGTATCGCGGCGCTCTTTCCAATAGTGTTCCCAACCATCACTCTTGCGCGCGCGTGTGAGTACCTTATTAAACAGAGAAACCATCACCTTGCTGTTATTGCGATTCTTCTGAAAAAGGTTTACTGCAACTTCTGGAATCATCATCAGCACTATCAGCAGTATCACCATACCCTGCAGGCCCTCGCTCATCGTACTGGCTATACAGTCCATAGCACTACGGATGGACTTAAGATAGTTATCTGTTTCTTCTTTATCAGAATCACCACTCTCAGCATTTGCACTCTGCATCATAGGAGTCAGCATCATCAGGTCGTTAGGATCCATATACTGTGCACAAAGCGATAGTAGACGTCCTATGGGCGAGGCCTGTTTCTTTATGGCCTCCTGCTTCTCGGCAGGCAAAGCCATTTGCTGGGCTATCATCTGTTCGAGCAGATCGAAAAACGACGTCCGTTCAGGCAAGCTTTCGTCACTCAGCAACCTGCCAGCAAGCGTCATTACCGATTGGCGCATCCTGGGATTGCTTACCGTCTGACTAATACGTTCGATATATTCCGAAAACAGAAACGTACACGGCATCCTATTCAACTCAAGCAATGCCGTTATCACACTCTGCAACCGCACAATGGCAGCATATAGTTCAGCCTCTACAAATGTATCCATACCTTCGGCCAACTCCTGTACCAACCCCTCAAGTCGATCGGCAGCCACCTGCCAATGACGACACACCTGAGCAGTGAGTTGCTCTGTGCGTTCATCGTCAACTATCTTTCTTATTTCTTCTGCAGTCATATTCTTTTTTTCTTGTCGTTGGTTACATGGTTACAGCTGTAACCATGTAACCTCCACGTTGTTATCGTTGTTTAATAATCTATATAACTTATTGATTTGCAATATATTATGCGTTTTATTACCACACATCTATCTCTTCTGCGGTTACATGGTTACAGCTGTAACCGTAACCACGTTGATGCCTCGCGAGTAAAAATTAACTTATACAAGTACAATCCTTAACCCTAGCAAGTACACAGCCTAAGGAAAACAGGTACAATACCACATCAGAAATATCATTTGCCTATACCCAAACGACTGTGCGCCTATACGCAAACAGCTGTTCGACTATACCCGATTTCAATCGCACTCCAGCATCATAGTCATCTATTTATATCTCTGTATAGATGTGTTCCTTGCCACGTAGCGTCATCAGCAGTTTAGGATTGTTACCCTTGGTCCATTCTTGCAGTTGTTTGCGAGCAGAGTAGAGCGTGAGTCCTGTGATTCGGGCAAACATGCCGGCTGTGATAAAGCCGCTTCGCTGCAAGCAGTCGCGCATCATCTGTTCCAACTTCTGCTTATCGGCCAGAATCTCCTGGGTGTCAGGATTATGATAGCGGCGAAATCCGTCGAGCCACTTCATTATCTCATGCTCCCACATCTTACCAGGATTATACTCCACACCCTCAAGCCTAACGTCGCGATCCTTCACCTGGTCGGCATCAGTCACCTGTTTGGCCATCGACAGCTTTGGAGCAAACGACCCTATTGGCGTATCGATACGATACCCCTCGGCCAGGAATCTGCCCGCAGCACGCACAAAGGCATCCATCGCCCTATTCAGTTCGCCATATCGCAGGTAGTTCATCCGCTCGCAATACTCCTCGAGCTGCTTCATATTAAGTTTCATCCCGCTCTTTGGCCGAACATATACAATATTACGTCCATCCTCCCCCTTAACAGGTGTGGGATGTACCTCATACCACATTCCACTATTCTTTCTTGGCATACACTTTAGTTCCTTACGTAATTGCCTGCAAAGATACACAAAAATCTGCAAATCAACCAAACCTATATGCCAAAAGTTACAAAAAAAAGTTGTTGTAACGAAGCGATTTTGGAAGATTAACGCAATTCGGCCTAAAATAAAGGCAAAGAGGGGAAGAATGAAGAAGTTTAATATGGGTCAAAAAGCAAATTGGGGAGGATTGGTGAAGGAGTTAGGTTGCCAAATCGTAACCTCTATTAGCCGTCTCCTTCATCTTTGTGACGAAACTGTTGAAGCTCGTCAGCAGTTCTTCGACGAGCGAAGCGGCAAGCCGATTACCTCGTAGGTACAGCGCTCAATTGATATAACTTCCATCGTCTAATTTAGTTTTTGTGAATTTGAGGGACAATGATGCGATTTAGCGAGAGCAGTGTAAGTTCACTTGCCAACTGCCGAGCGTGAGCATCATCGCTGTTTTCGACAGCAAAGGTACATCAATATATTCGAATGGTGCACCGTCGAAAAATAGTTCTTGGATTTTAACGTTTGAACAACTTACAAGCTTACTGTCCGATGAGCTTGCTCAACCTTGGTGTGCGGCAACTCCCATTGCGGCATTTGGGCCATAACGGGGTAGTAGGCTACCCCTATTGTGGCATCAATGCGAATGGGTGGGATTAGGCTACCACAATTGTGGCACTCCCTGCTGCAGGGAGTATTAGTTTACTCCCTATTGAGTCATCTGAACTCAAACCTTTTCCGTATTAACGACAACTAAATCATGAGATTGTCAACCTGTTTAGGAAACGTCTGTCAACATATCGAGGAAAGACACTTTTGGGCAAAAACATGGGTAAAATGTACTTCGAGAGAGGGTGCTTTCGTCTTTTATCACCTAAAATACGCCAAATAGTTTTGCTACTTCATAAATAATCCCTATCTTTGCCCATTAATTCGGTATGTGACAAACGAAACAACAGATTTATGGCAATTGAAGTATCATTTACGGGGCAGATAAAGAGTCGTAAAAAACTGGTAGATAATATTACCAAGTTATCTAAGCATAGTTCTTTTGAGATTATTATTGACGATGAGGGAGATATCTCCTTAACTCTTTGTCCTACGGGTGAGATTACCTTTCATGTCGTTGAAGGCGGATTACTGCGCAAGACAAAGGTTGAGGGCTACTTTCAAAGTACGCCAGCAGGTCCTGGATTTCATAAGGCAGCAGTCGATTTTATCGATGCTCTTGATTTGGGGAGTCTCGTCTATGAAGATGATTCGGAATATGCTAACGACCGCGACTTCACAAAACTATGTAATAATCATTTTTATCGATGGCTGGAGAGGCTTGTTGAGCTTGCTTGTCAAAAAATGGATGAAGGTAATGAAAACCCTCTATTTGTTTGTTGGCAGACAAATCAGTATATACCAGATGTCTGTGGAGCGAAAATAGTTGCTCCTACAAGTTTGTGGGACATCAAGTTCATGAACCAGTTGATACATGACAGAGGTATTGAGGCTTTCGCTGATCGTTTTTTTGTATGGCCCCATGAACAACAGGATGCAACTTTCTATAGGAATTGCGCTATGAAAGAACTTTGGGAAGATTGCTACTATGTGTCATCAGAAAGGAGTGAAAGTGATGCTAATCTCAATAGGTCGATTATCGATAATCTTGAAAAGGCTTATGGGCTAAATCCAATGCTGCCAATTCCTTATGATAACTATTGTGAAGTTTGCCACTTGGACGGCAGATCACCCATTATACCTTCGACTGCCGTTAGCATGAATGACGGTTATAAACCAGGCTATCGTAAGGGAATGGTCAAGGAAACTATCGATAGATTGACTATAATAATACCTGGGTCATATAAACGACATCTCGAATTCAACGATGATGACTGGCCGATAACAATTTGGAGTGACGAAAGTACAGATAGCCCAGTGTGGAGACTTACCATATTTGAGTTGGAGAAAGAAATTGGCAAGCCCAAACTGGAAGGTAATCAATATGACTATTACGAAGATTTTGATATTGAAGGTGGTAACGGCGTATTGGCCTTACAACAATGTCAAGAAGACGGTGACGATTTTTATATGGTTATCTGTCAGATAGCCTCAGGAACATCACTTCATCTGATAACGGTATCCTATAAGAAGCAAAAGGAGTTTGACCAGATTAGAAGTCTATTATTACTCATAACCTGTCAAAAACAAGAGGGTTAATGTTTGTTTTTACTTTAGCAGATTCCTGCCCTCATTCCCTTCCAACACCTGCATTTGCTGGATAGCAATCTGATTGAGTTTTATAAGCCTTTCGCCTTGTGGTACTCCATCGTTGATAAGCACAGCATTTATGTTCTCCATATTCGAGAGGCATATCAGCTCATTGATAGTTGCGTAGTCACGGATGTTGCCTTTCAAGTCTGGATTGGCTTCGCGCCATTGTTTGGCAGTCATTCCAAACATAGCCACATTCAGCACGTCGGCTTCCTCGGCATAGATGATGCTTGCCTGAGCAGCCGTGATTTCAGTTGGTACCAAGTGGTTCTTGATGGCATCGGTATGTATGTGGTAGTTTATTTTGGATAACTCCCTCTTTGCTGTCCAACCCAGCATCTTTTGTTCCTCAGCTTTCAGACGTTGGTATTCCTTAACAAGTAGTAGTTGGAACTTTGGGCTTATCCACATGCCAAAGTGGTAAGCTATATCTCTATGAGCGTACGTTCCACCATAGCGGCCAGCCTTGGAGAAGATGCCAATAGCATTGGTCTTTTCTATCCATGTCTTGACTGACAGAACGAAGTTATTGCTACCAGCCATATTTCTAAATGTACCGAATTCGGTACAATTA
>ONAK01000009.1 GCA_900315765.1 uncultured Prevotella sp.
GTAACTAAGAGCTCGATTCTGAGCCTTTTGATACTGATCTAATTTCTTCCTTTTCATAAAAGGTGACTTTAGGTGTCAACCTTATCTACAAAAAGACACCTTATTATCTATAGTTTAATACTGTTCAGCAAGTCTATTTTTCCATCGTTTACCAGTTTGATGATGAGTTCGCCAAACAGCGTGTTCTGCCAGGCAAACCAGTCGCGGGTGTAGTTCGATGCATCATCCTTGTGAAAACTCTCGTGGATGAATCCCTTACCGGCATCTGTCTTCATCAGCATCTCGATGCACCATTTTATCTCAGCATCGCTCTGGCTGGTGAATGCCTTCATCATGATTGACATTGGCCAAGGCATATCGTAGCCGATGTGTGGACCACCAATGCCCTCGCCGGCCTTGCCTCGGAAGAAGTAAGGATTATCCTCGCTCCATACAAATCGTCGTGTGTTCTGATAGATGGGATCATTGATGTCTACATCGCCCAGATATGGCATAGCCAGTAGACTTGGTACATTGGCATCGTCCATCAGAACCTGATTGCCAAAACCATCAACCTCGTAGGCATAAATAGGGCCATATTTGGGATGATTGTTGATGGCATACTTGTGTAGAGCATCGTTTACTTCTGCAGCTAAGTCGGTGCACTGCTTGGCCAAATCGCTGCGGTGGTTAACCTTCTCAAGCATTTCTGCAGCCTTATTAAGAGAGGTAACTGCCATGAAGTTTGATGGAATCAAGAATAGAAGTGTGGTGGCATCGTCAGATGGGCGGAAGGCTGAGGCAATCAGTCCTACGGGCTTTATGGGTGCTCCCCAGCCACCATTGTTCACAGTATCGAGGGCGCGATCGGTCTTGCGAAGGAACTGGTATGAGCCGCGTCCGTCTTTGCGCTGCTGATCGCGGAAGGTGCGCAGAACGTTCTGAATGGCTTTAATCCACTCATCGCCCAGCACGCTGTTGTCGCCAGTTGTCTGCCAGTACTCATACAACAGTCGCAGTACGTAACAGAGTGAGTCAATCTCCCACTTACGCTCGTGCAGTTCTGGTTTCATGCCAGTGTCGCTCATCCACTCGCCATCAGGACGAGGCTCTTTGTTGAAGGCGTTGGCATAGGGATCTATATTGATGCACTTAAGTTGGCGCAGGATGACGCCTGCCAGCATCTTCTTGAGTTTTGGATCCTTATTGGCCAGTTTGACGTATGGCCAAACCTGAGCACCCGAGTCGCGCAACCACATGGCATGGATATCGCCTGTATAGACAAAGGTGTCAGGATTTCCCTCAGCATCTTCTTCATAGTGCACAGTCGTATCGAGTGTGTTGGGGAAACAGTTGGTGAACATCCAAGCCAATCGTGCATTGGTAAGCAGACTGGCTATGCGCTTAATCTCATCTTCGATAGCCTCAGAGCGGAACAAACGATCGGCTTCGGCTGGACGGTTCGATGGTCGCACGATGGCATCTGCCTTGCATACCTCCTTCTTAACTTTAGCGGGCTTTAGAGCAGGCTTGGCTATTTCTGTTGAGAAAGAGTAGGGCAGGATCGATGTCTGAGTGCCACGTTGGAGATTTGGCTTGGCAGCCATGCGATAGGAGATGCTTCCGCCTGCCAACAGATCGTTGTGCTCGATGTAGTTCTTGTCGTAAATGGCGCCATTTATGGTCATCTCGTTTATGTAGCAGTTTTCGTCACTACTGCCATCGGCATTTATTACCATAGTTTTGCCTTCGGGCAAGTGTAGGGTTACACGCTTAAAGTAAGGTGCTCCAAGTGCATACTGACCTGAACCTGGACAGACTGGATAAAAGCCAAGTGCCGAGAATACGTACCAAGCAGATGTCTGTCCGTTGTCTTCATCGCCACAATATCCATCAGGTGTGGCCTGATACAAGCGGTCCATTACCTGACGAACCCAATACTGAGCCTTCCATGGTTGACCTGCCCAGTCGTACAGATAAATCATATGCTGTATGGGCTGGTTGCCATGAGCGTAGTTGCCCATATTCATAATCTGCATCTCACGAATCTCGTGGATTACAGCCCCATAATAGCTTTCGTCAAATACTGGTGGTACGCTGAACACAGAGTCGAGCATGGCCACAAAGTTGGAGCGACCTCCCATCAGTTGCATCAAACCTGCTGGGTCGTGGAATACTGACCATGTGTAGTGCCAGGCATTTCCTTCAGTAAAGGCATCACCCCATTTCAAAGGATTGAATGGACTCTGGAATGTGCCGTCTTCATTGCGGCCACGCATCAAGTTGGTTTCCTTGTCGAAAACCTTCTGATAGTTCATGGCACGCTCCATATATGGTTTTAGTTCTTTCTTAGATTTGCCAAGTGCCTGTCCTAAGCGGTATATGCACCAGTCGTCGTAAGCATATTCCAGCGTGCGGGCCACACTCTCGTTGATGCCCACATTATAAGGTACAAAGCCTAGGCGGTTATAGTATTCATAGCCCAAACGACCTGTGCTCGATACTTGTGGGTGAACTGCGTTGGCGCCATGCTTTACTGCTTGCCACAAGGTTTCTATATCATATCCCCGCATGCCTTTAAGATAGGCATCGGCTACGACTGATGCAGAGTTGTTGCCCACCATGCATCCGCGATGGCCAGGACTGGCCCATTCTGGTAGGAAACCACTTTCCTTATAGGTGTTTACCAGTCCCTCTTGCATTTGCTGACTCATCTCTGGATATATCAGATTGAGTAGTGGGAAGAGTGAACGGAAGGTATCCCAAAAGCCTGTATCTGTGAATAAATGACCAGGGTGTACTTTTCCGTCGTATGGACTATAGTGTACAATTTCGCCAGCTTGATTTACCTCGTGAAACATGCGGGGGAAGAGTACAGAACGATAAAGACACGAATAGAATGTGCGCAGATGATCTGTGTTAGCATCCTCAACTTCGATTCGTCCTAGAATGTTGTTCCAACGTTCACGCCCATTGCGACATACAGTTTCAAACGAACGGCCAACGACCTCCTTAAGATTCTGTCGTGCTTGTTCTGCACTAATAAATGATGAGGCTACACGCAGTGTGACCACCTCACCGCGAAGTGTTTGGAATCCAACTACAGCACCAGCATGCTCGCCCTTAAACTCGTGTTGTCCATTCTGAATCTTTCCGTTTGCTACAGTAGAGATGAATGTAAATGGCTTATCACTCTCTATCACAAAGAAATTCTTAAACCCTTCAGGCACTCCACCACTATTCTTAGTAGTATAACCCTCTATGTGGCGATCGTCTACGATGCGTACCATCGATCCTTTATCGAAAGCGTCTATTACGATGCGTGATTCTTTCGAGTTGGGATAAGTGAATTGCATAACTGCAGCACGCTCTGTAGGTGTGACTTCGGCTGTAATATCGTAATCTGCCAGATACACCTTATAATAATAGGGGCGAGCCGTTTCTGCCTTGTGTGAGAACCATGAAGCGCGTTTGTCCTCATCAAACACGGTGCCTATAGTTGGCATGATGGCAAACTGACCATAGTCGTTGATCCATGGTGAAGGCTGGTGTGTCTGCTTCAAACCGCGAATTTTTTCTGCATTGTAGGTATAAGCCCATCCGTCGCCCATCTTTCCTGTTTGTGGCATCCAGAAGTTCATACCCCACGGCAGTGCGATGGCAGGGTAGGTGTTACCTGTTGAAAGTGCATGGTTGGACTGTGTTCCCACCAGCGTGTTTACATAATCCACAGGTAAAGTAGCAGCTACAGCACTGCTCCCAAGGAGCAGTGCTACAGCCAAAAGACTCTTTCTAAGATTCTTTTTCATACCAATTATTCATTACTTTACTAATAATCTCATCCAATAACCGCCAACCACAGAGCGAGCCTTGAAACCAACCATCAGACCTGTTTTCGTGTCGTGCCAGTCACTGGTCGGAACACGCGATCCTGTCTCGTTCATGTATTTGTATATTGGCTCTACAAACTTTAGGAATGTGTTCTTGTCGTTGGCCATAGCTGCACTCCACATAATCCAGTCGGTTTTTGTGTAGTCCTTACGTACATCAAGAGGAAGGCCAAAAGCGTTTTGCTGCTTAAGATAGTAGTTTATCTCGCGTTGCATCACCTCATCGCCAAAAAGATTTGTGTTCCACAGTTTGTCCCATATCATATTGTATTTCTGACTCCATGTGTTGTCGCGATCGAAGGCTAATTTATAGTGGTCGCCTTCGCGTGCATCAGCCTCCCATTTCTTAGCCATCTGGCGTGCACGGCTCATATAGCGATCGGCAGTAGCGTTATCGCCCTTGATACGAGCCATAATAGCATATCCTGCCACACCCATAATTGCTTTTACGGACAGGTTGCAATTGTGGGGCCAGTGACCAGCAAAGTCATCTGTACACAATTGGTTAGACGGATCTTGCCCATTTTCAACCAGATAGTCGGCCCACTGCGTCAGTATGTCCCAATAAGGCAGTACATAGTCCACGCTGCCATCTTGCATTGAGAGCTGTGCTGCCAATGTGAGCATGTTGCCAGATTCTTCTATCGGCATGTCGCCTCCATATACCTGACCGTTAGCAATAGGATAAGTGCCAAGGTCGTGAGCGGCGAATGGTTTTGTCCATCGTCCAGAGCGGCTATACTCAAAGATACTGGTCATCATGGCCTTCTGTAAACAAGGATTGTATGCGAGGAAGAGTGGGGCCGATGGGTATGTAAGGTCGACGGTATTTACACAGCCGTTTGAATTATTCTCTTTAGAGAAGTACAGAAGATGTCCTTCGTTGTCCTCGAACAGTTTGTGTGCTGCCAAAACGTGGCGATAGACACCTGATAGAATCTCTGCATACTGAGTGTTACCAACGCGCATCGCATCATCATATATCTGTTTGTCCATCGCGCGGCATCGCTCCATGATACTCTTATAATTGCGATTTAGTTTGTTGAATGCGTCAAAGATGTCAACCTTGCCGCCATGAGCCCAGTAAGCCTTGTAGCGGTGGTACATGTATTCTATATCTTTAACCTCATCGTAACCTATCAGCGAGAAAGATGACTGAGGCTGCTGATCCACTTTTCCAAAGTCATGAACATAAGCCAATACAGGAATATCGTTCTGGCGATATGCACGAATGTTCTGCTGACCACCGTCCAATTGGCCTTCATTCATAAAGCCATTGATAATGCTATTATAGGTATCAAGAGAAACCTTTCCGTTGAAATCTGGTAAATACAAGTAGCCCCAATCAATACCTATACCATCGCCCTTCTTGGCAAGGATGGGCTGATCGATGGTACCTGTTTTAAGATACTTTACGCCGTTCACGGAAACAACAGATGACTCCGTGGGCTGGTGAGGTTTGTTTGTTGCGATAAGAGGACTGGCCATCAGACAGAACTGTACGTCATGTTTCTTGCGGTCCAGACTCTTTACTTGGTATGATACATAAGATACGGGAGTAGAGAGCAGGTCGAGATCGTTGATGAGCATTGGCGATGTGAAAACCACATCCAATGCCACAGGTCCGCAGGTAAATGTATAGTAGGTTGATGTTGCCATTACGTCAACACGCTTCTGTTGTGCGGTCCTTATCGATGTAGCTTCTACGCCCACGTTGGCATATAGTCCAAAGTCGGCATAAGCACCACCTGTGTTGTTGTATACATGAAAAGCCATCACGTTACGTCCCTCATGCAACAACATTTTCTGCTTGGCATCCAGATGTACTGATTCGCCAAAAACAGCGTCCATCCTGCCTTTTCCTATCAAAGTGCCGTTGATATATAGTTCGCAGGCATCATCGTGCGAGAAGAGGGCATATAGGTCGCCACGCAGATCTTCGGCAGTGAGATTGACCTCGCGACGAATGTAAATGTCGCCGTGCTCCTTCGACCAATTGGTCTTGATGTTGTCGCCAGCATTACCAAATGCAGCGCGTCCTGTGTGCCAATTGGTTGCCGCAAAATCAAGGGCTTGCCAACCGTCGGCCTGGGGCTCCTCTGTGTACTTCGCTTCCCAATTGGCCTCGTCGCTCATTGGAGCCAGTGCTTTCAGTACTTTATGCTCCTTGTCGCCCATGAATCGATAGGTAGTTCCATCAACGCGTAGTAGACCTTCCAGAGGCTTCTCATCGTCAGTCCAAAGACGGGTGTTGCCATCTGTTAATTTGTCATAAGGTGACCAAATTGAAAAATACGGGTCATTAACCACAAGGGGAACTGATGGTAGTCTGAGTGTAGTCGACTTGTAGGGGGTGAAGAACTCAGATTGGGCAAAGGCGCTGGTTACTGCCAGCGCCATGCCTAGAAAGTGAATTAATTTTTTGTTCATATTATAGAATTATTTTTCTATGGGATAATAACTTCCAAAGGCTCGCTATAGTTCCAACGACGTGTGCCACTACCTCTTGGCGTGTCGTAGTTGATGCGTGCTGCTGCACGTACAAATACATGATAACCAGAGGGAATGGTTTGTCCTGCCGCCGAACGAATGGTGATAGGTGTTCCTTCAAACTCGTCAAAGCTGTCGCCTGCATAGTTAATCTGGCTAGACCAGCGCTGGTCGCGTGCCCGATAGCCAACACTCGATGACATTGATACAAATAACTGGATATCAGTGATGTTAGTAAAATCATCACGATATCCTCCCATAGGCTCCACCATATTACGGAACTCATCCTTGCTGACGGCACGAGTAACTTTTACTTTGGCAGTAATTTGACCATTGGATACTGATGGCGTCTCAACAAACTCTACCTTGAGGAATGGGTAAACTTCAAATTTTACGTTGGTAGTGCCAGCGATTTTGCCATACCAGGTGTCATCTGATATAACTGTACCATCGTCAGTGTCGCGATAAACAGGGATGAACGGACCATCGATGCGAATGTTATAGTCACCCTTGAATATCTTGGTGTTACGGAATGTTCCATCAGGACGACAGTAGAAATCAGGATTGTGATCTACGTTGTCACCATAGCTCAGTTCTGTCAATCGTACTCGTATTCCCTCAGAACCCTGGTCGGTGAGTACTGGCTCGCCGGTCTTAGCGTCTACCACAATACCTTCGATGGTCTCGCCAGGTTCTTCGTAGTTGTCTATCTCAAAGGCATCGCAGGCGGTAAGCGTGAATGCCGCAAACAACAGACTTGAATAGTATCTGAATGTTTTCATTTCTTTTCTGTTTTTATTATTAATCATCATATGTTATCTGTTTGGCTGCTGGTCTATGACTGGACTTTTTGATACCTCGCCACCAGGAATGGCGAAGTAGTAGTCGATGGCATTGAACTCGCATTCGTTTTGACCTAAATATTGGTAGTGATAGTCGAAGAAGTATTTACCCGACTGTGCCGACATGTATGGATAAAGGCCATGGAAACGATATCGACTATTGTCGCTATACACATCCTTGTCGCGTGTGATACCCCAGAATCCATCACGATTGTCGTAATCCTGTACGCGCCAACGACGCAGGTCGTATTTTGTCTTTTGCTCGAAGGCCAATTCCTTGCGGCGCTCTTTGCGTACGATGTTACGACTCTTCTCGTTTGAAGTCAGGTCGTTGCTGATTATGTTTGCGCCAGCACGTTCCTGAATAGCACGTATAGCTTCACTGGCTTCGGCTAACATGTCGGCTCCATCGGGAGAACTTACGCCTTGAAGCGAGAGCTCTACTGCCGCCTCGGCAAAGTTAAGCAGTACTTCAGCATATCGCATCAGTATGAAATGCTGGTCGCACACACCTTCACCACTGCGGGCATCGCTACCCTGATACAGCCATTTTCGAGAGTACATACCGCTTACGCCACCTTCGGCCCAACTATAGAAAGGTCCATCAACCCCCGTAGCTTGAGTCTTTACGCCATTCACATCTACAGTTTCTACTGTTCCCTGGTTTGGACACATATAGAGTGTTTTGGGCTTGTCTGTATAAGCTTTCAGAGTCTGCGGCCCCTTACTGGCATTACCATATGAATAGTCGGCACCAGGGTCTGTCGAGAACAAAGGCTTTATGGGCTCAGAACCAGTGTAGATACCTTGGCGTATTTCTATTACCTTGCCACGGAAAACATCGCCTGGCACAATTACTTGAGCACGCAGACGTGGCTCAGCGTTTTTAAAGAAATCAAAAGGATTGTCATAGAGCACGTAGTTGCCCTGGGCGTCTGTGGTTTTGATAGAACCATCGGCATTTACAGGGATACCATCAAACAACGATATGAAATCGGCTGTAGGACATGTGCCGCCCGATAGAGGAGAATGGATGGTACAGGGAGTGTTGTACGAATCGTATGAATGAACGTAAGTAGGATAGCTGTACTCACGAGTCTGAATGTTTTCTGGACTGTCTGTGTCTGATAGCATGTTCACCATTGATTGCATGATGGCATCCTTGTTGCCAGCCTCCCAACCTTTTTTATATAGAGAGTAACGACCACTGCTGATAACCTCTTTTGCTGCCAGATATGCTTCTTTGAACCACTGACTGGCTAACTTATCAGCCTGACTGTCATCGAATCCCATTACGCGAACACCTGTCTTCTGACCTACTCCTGTAAGGTGTCCTGTTACAGTCTGGTTATACTTAGCTACACACGCAGCATAGAGTGCAGCTTCTGATTTCCACGATAGTGCCACATATTTGTTGGCATAACCGTCCTTCAGGCTAATAGGCCCCATCAACTCTGCGGCTTTATCATAATCAGCCAAGATTTGTTTCCAGGTGTCTTCTTCGCTTGAACGAGGTACTTCCAACTCGTCGCTTTCTGCAGGATAGTCTATTACTTTAGTTACTAATGGTATGCCACCATAGCGGCGAGCCATAGCGTAGAAGATGGTGGCGCGACAATAGTAGGCATCGCCTAAATACTGATTAAGTGTGGGGCCTGGCAGATTGCTGGCTGTAGTAGGCAGGTCGCGAATTAACTGGTTTATTTCGCGCAGAGTCTTGAAAGCCTGCCCCCAATATGGGTTACCTTCTCCGCGCCATGCATTCATAAATCCCTCGCGGCCTACGCCTTCACCGATGCCCTCTGTACCAAAGCTAACCAGCCATCCGTTGTGGGTAAAACCCTCGCTAAAACGATACTTGAAGTCCTCGAAAGGCATCTGACTATAAATGTTGGCAAAGTAAATGTCAAGACCAGACTCATCGCCTAAAAGTTGGTCTTTGGTAACTACGTTGTTTGGTGGAACATCAAGGCCTACGCATGAGTTAAACAAAAGGGCGATACCAGCTGCCATGATGTATAATATCTTTTTCATATCTTACTGTTTTCTTAAGTAATACAATTTAGAATGACAATTGCAGACCGAGGGTATAGGTCTTGTTAAGAGGATACAAGCGTCCAAGGTCGCTGTCAGGATGTTCTGGATCTACAAACTTTACACCAGTGAATGTTAGCAGATTGTAGGCGTTGGCATACACACGCAGTGTCATGCCTTTCAACCCTTTTATCTTGGACAAGGTATATCCTAGTTCTACGCTTTTTAGACGTAGATAGGCAGTGCTTACACGATTGAACTCAGAGTTTCCGAATGGGTTGTGGTTGGTATAGGCATAATAGCCTGACTCCCATTCCTGTGTTGGATCCCATGGATCAGCTGTTGGGTCGACTGGGTGCCAACGATCCCAGAACTGCTCGAGGGTTCCACCAGCAGCGGCCTCATAGCCCCAGATGCGGTATAGTGGCTCTTCGTAGCGCATGCTGCCTAGAGCAGAGCCTTGGAACAGAATGTTTAAATCAAAGTTACGCCAGTTGGCATCGATGTTGAACGAATAGTTCATCCATGGTGTCTGATCGTAGGCAAATGGGTGTTCGTCTAGGCCGTTTATCTCGCCGTCTCCGTTCCAGTCTTCATACTTATAGTCTCCTGGCAGTACATCGCGTTCGTGATAGATGTCATAATTCCAGATGTCCTCCCAGTTGGTGAATCGGCCAGCCGAGGTGTAACCGAATTGTACGCCTTGATAACGATTGTTTAGATTATCGTGGCGCCACTTATCGTAGCTATTGGCATAAGTAGCATTCTGTACAGCTGTAAGGTACTTGTTGCGAGTCAGACTGAATATGCCCTTCAGACCATAGTTGAACTCACCAATGTGGTTACGATGTGTAATTTCCAGTTCAACCCCCATGTGTTGATCGCTGTTGGCGTTCAGTTGTGGAGCATCGGCACCTATCACGGTTGGAAAATCACCTGGACGCATGTAAAGGCCTGTACGCTTGCGGATAAAGTAATCGAAGGTGATACCAAGTTTTCCATCCCATGCGCTAAAATCGAGACCAATGTTGAAACTCTTTGATTTGTACCATGAAATCTCTTCGTTTGGCATGGCCTTTGGCGAGGCGCCATATATAAATTGCCCGCCAAACATCCATCCTGGAGCATAGCCATTGTACCAACCCTTGTTGCCATCACCACTGCCACCTGCAGGGTAAGAGTAGCCTGCTACCCAGTCGTAGCTGGCACCAGAGTCATCACCCATTTCACCATAGCTGGCGCGAACTTTCAAGTTCTGGATGAAGTGCAGGGCATTAATACTTTTGAAGAAAGGTTCCTCGCTAATACGCCAACCTGCGCTGGCTGATGGGAAGAATCCCCAGCGATGACCTGCGGCAAACTGTGAACTGCCGTCATAACGAAATTGTCCTTCAATAAGGTAGCGATCGGCGAAGTTGTAGTTCAACCTACCGATAAACGAGTTGTAATTAGCTGCGTGGATATCGCCTGCACTGGCATTGCCCAACTGGCCTTCATCTACACCATTAAACAGGTATGGGCTATTGAATGCTAAGTTGCGGCGTGCATAGAAACCATCATAAACCTTCTGTTGGGTCTCAAGACCAATCATGGCGCCTATTGTGTGAGAAGATATGGTGCGATTGTAGTTCAGTGTGAATTGTGACAATTTCTGTGTGTTGTCATAGTGCTCCTTGCGTAACTGGGCTGGTGAACTACCAGAGTATACCTGCTGTATGTAGGTGTCTGTTACAGGATCGTAAGCATACTGATTATATTGTCTGCGATAAATTTCGTTCTTGTCCATGTGGAAGTCGTATGAGTACATAGCTCTGGCGCTCAACCCCTTTAGAGCGTTAATATACTTGCCAAAGTCGAAAGAAATTGTACCCTGTGTCAGCATCTGGTAGCGCTTGTACTTTCTATGGCCGCTTATGTCGCTTGTCATCTCAGCCACAGCGTTCTCGCCCAAGTCTAAGTTCTGATAGTTCAACATGGTGTGTTCTGGGTCGGCATAGGCAGCAGCAAGTGGGCCTTGACGCCAATAGTTGCGGATGATATCTGTTGTCGACGTATAGGGATTGTTGCGATTGTCGAGCATGCCGTTTATCTGTAGCTCAAAGTTCAGTCCCTTTACTATCTCTGCATCTATCTTGGATGTTATGTTGAATTTGTCATAGTTCAGATCGCCACTCTTCAGAAATCCTTTCTGGTAGAGGTATCCCATGCTTACAAAATATTGCATCTTATCAGAACCTCCACTGATGGTCATGTTGTGGTTGGTTTCAGGTGCAGTATCAGCAAATATCAGGTCGTTCCAGTTGGTTCCTTGCTTGGTACCGTTGCGATACTCTTCGATGGCCTCCTCTGTAAACATAGGTGCTCCGCCGTCAATATTGTTTTTCTTCAGTTCGTTCATCAGCGTCATGGCACGAACAGGGTCAAGCAATTTCGGCATGCTCTTGGGCGCCTGGATGGTGAAAGTACCGCTATAGCTTACTTGGGTCTTTCCCTTACCGCCTTTCTTGGTAGTTACTAAAAGCACTCCGTTGGCAGCGCGAAGACCATAGATGGCAGCAGATGCGTCTTTCAGCACAGAAATGTCTTCGATGTCGTTGGCATTCATTCGTTGGAAATCCTCTACAGAACGTGGAACGCCATCTATGACAATCAGTGGAGCACCCAAGCCGCGCACATCGAAGTTATTGCGATAGGTTCCTGGTTCAGAACTCTGCTGCCATACGCGAACACCAGCAATACGGCCTGTAAGCATATTTTGAGTGTTTTCGTTGTTGGTCTTTATCATATCCTTACCACGCAGAGCACTAACAGATCCTGTGATTGAACCACGTTTTTGTGTGCCGTAGCCCACAACTATCACATCGTTTAGTTCTGACACTTCCTCTGTCATCGTCACATTGATGGTCTGTCGTCCTTGTATATTCTTACTTACAGCCTTCATGCCGATATATGCAAAGTCAAGTGTGCCGTTGTCTGCTACATTGATGGAATAACAGCCGTCAAAGTCTGTAACAACTGCATTTCTTGTGCCATGATAGGTTACAGTAGCGCCTATGACGGGCTCGCTGTTTTGGTCGGTGACCTTTCCTTTTACGGTGATGATGTTCTGTGCCTGCATACCTATACAGAGTATTGTTGCAAACAAGAGCAGTACACCTTTTTTAGCTGAAATATTCATTTTGTTTATGTTATATAGTTATTTTACTGTCAATTGTGATGCTACAAGCATAGCGTATTCTGAAGCATAAGCAAATGCAACGAGTGCTCTAACATCGTTCTGTGCCTGATTGTTGCTCCATCCTCCAGTGAGTCCCCGTGGTAGAGCATTGTCCTGTAGAAAGTTCTGCCATGAGTAGTCTAGGTTGGTTTGGAATGTAGACACACCCTCTTTTGTGTCTACTCCTATCTCGCTTGCCGAAATCCATCCGCGCATTAACACGTCGTCAAACCATCGACTGAAATCGCTATAGGCATAGTCCCAGGTACCCTTCGAGTTCTTCTTGGGGAAGTAGCTGTATGTGTCTTTATACAAATTACGAGTGTCTTCTAAATATCGGCTGTCGTTGGTCAATGAATAAAGATCGGCTCCGCCGCTAACCATTGTACCACTGTTATATGTGTGCTTGGTACCTCCTGCACCTGTGCCTGGGTTAGATATGCGATACTGTACACCATCTATTTCTTCATAACGTATGTTATTGTTTGCTCCTACCATATCAAGATATACGCCATCGGCTGCACGCAGGTTAAACTGTTGCCATTCGTATATTTTCTGCGCCATCATCAAGTAGTAGTCTGCTTTTTTCGCTGTCACGTCCTTTCGCTTGTGGTCATTGTCGATGGTACGGTAAGTTATTTTGTCTTCCTTGCCCTGATAGTGCTTGGCCAGCCAAACCAATGGAGATATGAACGGCCCGTTGCTACAAGCATGTTTTGTGCAGTATGATGGTCCCCATGTTATACCGCCCACTTCGTTACCCCAAGAGTGCTGTTTGTCATCGATACACCAGTCCCAACCATCCAGCACGTATGAAGTAAGATATTCTGCTTTGTCGAGGTATTTTTGCTCGCCCGTAATTTTCCATGAGCGCAGCAGCTCACGTATAATCCATTGTTGGTCGTCGTACACGTTCTGGTCGCCATCAACTTTAGCGCCTCCTTTTATTCCGCCACGATGCACTCCGTAAACAGTCCATTCCTGATTGTTACGTGTATACGATGTCAGTCTGAAAGTACCCGCATAATACTCCAGACCATCGTACAACTTCTCAAGTTGTGCTTTGTAGTTGGCAGCCGATCCTTGCTCTGGAGTCTTGCCAGCCTTGGCAAGAGCAGCATAACCTTCGAGAATACTGTTGCAGGCTTCTATGGCTGCTGTATATGGCCATACATCGGCTTCGCCGCTAGCTTTGCTTGTTGATGGGTTATACATGTCGGCCATTTTCATTTCGATGTTGACATAGTGCTGCATGGCAGCGTCAAATAGGGTGGTAGCTCTTGTCAGATTACGCACACTCACGTCGTTGTTATCAACAGGTTGGGTAACAATCGGGGTGCTTGGCACTTCTGGCTGTGAGCCATTGTCGCCACCACAACTAGCTGTTGTGGTAACGGCAATGACAAGACTTGCCATAGTTAGGAATTCTTTTTTCATTTTTGTATTCATATTGTTTGTTCAATTCAGATTGATGTCGTAAATAGTTACCTTATTCTCGTCCCCGTTTTCCTCGCCTTTGTAGACGCCTAGTACCAGAGTTACGTTCTTGTTCTTATATTGCGACAAATCGAACACGAATTTTCCATAGTTCTCAGGGTGACTATTGTCGCCGTTGTTGTGGCGGAACTTGATTGTGCCGTCAGGTCCTTCTGTCAGTTCAGCTACGTTTGATTCACTATTTGGCTGAAGATACTTAACGTTCATGTCGTCTGTAATGGCGATGAGTTTAAAGAAAGTTGCATTATCGCCAAAGTTGCGAGCACGTAGGGTAAGCTTCTTGTTACTATCGTTGATGGCAAACTTGCTGTACAGATAGCTCTCGGCTTTAGAGGTGCTTACAATTCCATTGCCGCCGCGCGTCTTGATGGTATAGCCTTCGTTGGTAAATACATCGCAGTCTTTTGTTATAGATGTTAATCCCCAGAATGCAGCCACATGTCCAGTCTTGTTCCAATCGCGGTATGCCCATACGTATTCATCTCTATCTTTACGACCATCGTATGTGGTGATGCCGGTAAATGATTTTCGTTCGTTAGGCATAGTTCCACGAACCATCTCTTGTGTCAAGTGTAATTCCTCGAGTTCTTCGTTAATTGGGGTTCCTGGTAACCAAGCAAGTCCATTGACTGCTGATGGAGCAAAGCTGATTCGACGCAATACCAGCTGAACCCATTCTCCTGAATAATAAGTTCCGATGGCGATAGCAATATCTTTACCAACGTAATCGCTGAGATCAAATACAAAGTTCTTGTAGTTCCCGTCTTGGAATGAGATATTTTCGCCTAGCTTCTTTGCCTGGGGCTTTGAATCACTTAAGTCTACTACCATCACATTCCATATGGCAGGTCCTTGATGAGTGCGGGCAAAGACTGTCATAATCTTGTTGTCTTCTGTGATATGCTTTCTACCATATATAAAGGTATTAAGATTGTCTAAATCTGGACCCTCGCTTTTGTTTTCGTCTACTCGCATTGTGGTACCCTCGTTTTGTTCTTCCCAGTTACCAATCATGTCTAGGGTACACATGTAGTCTACGCTCCAGTCGAATTGTGGATAGTTATCTGCATTTCGTCCGCCTCGGTATTCGTTATACATCCATGGCGTACATTCTTTCAGATCACTAAGTGTTAGGCCGGGTAAAATCTCGTCGCCACCAAGTAGAATGTCTGATAACAGGACTACTCCATCCATGAAATCATCGACTTTGATTTCACGTGTTTGTGGCGTATAATCACTATAGGTGATTGTTATAGTATAATTGTCTAATGGCAGCTGTGATATGGTAAATATACCATCGCTGTTTGTTAATACAGGGTCTCCACCGATAGATACTGATGCTCCTTCTAATGGCTTCTTGCCATTTTGAGCATCGAGTATTCTACCTGTGATTTTGGCGGCGGCATATCTTAAACTTGTGCTGATGTTTGCCGTTCCGTCATTCCATTGTTTGGGGGTCAGAGTGCAGCTGACTGTTTGATAGTCTGTTTTGCTGAATGAGAGAATGTGTTTGCCAATAGGCACACTTTTAAGAGAATAAGAGCCAGAGTCATCAGTAATGTCGCTGATGTCTACATCATTAATTGTTACTGTAACTCCTGATAGGGGAGAATTCATGTCATCTGTAATGATGCCACTAACGTCTCCATTCCCCAAATTCGAGCTGTAGCTGTTTTCGTCTTTACTACAACTGAGATTGCTAATTGCCAAGAAGCATATTCCTAAAAGATATGCTGATAATCTTTTGGCTTTGGTTTTCTGTTTCATTTAAGTAATCTACATTTTAGTTATTAATAGAAAAATCGACTGCAAAAGTATAGTGATGCATATTAATTAGCCGGTTAATTTGGGGTTAATTCGCGATTAAAAGTGTTAATCTGCGATGTTTTTATGGTTTTTATGCCCTAAAAGTGCTATATTTGCACCATCAATAAATAGTGACATGAAAATAATAGCTAAACTGGTATTCCTTTTTTTTCTTATAGGAAATGTCTCTCAGTCGTATTCCCAAGGCTTACGATTCCTTAATCCGATAGACTCGATAAATGGTCGAACATCCTATTCTGTATTCGCCGATGAGCCTAAATTCTTTGCTCATCAACTGAATATTAAATTTGATTTGCAGATTCCAAGAGTAGGTGAGGTTGGTTATATTCTTCACGTCGTAGATGAAAATAAAGGAGTTAATTTTAATTTGTTTTACGATGGAAGAGGCAACGATTGGTTTGAACTGAATGAAGAGGGTAAGACAACCATCATCAGGATGAACTTCAATCGGCAGAAGTTCTTGGATAAAGGTTGGGTAAATTTTTCTCTTCATTTCGATTTTGATAATAAGATCATCGAACTGACTATCGATGGTGCAAAGATGAAAGCTGCAGTAGTCAGTCTTCCATCTTCTTTGTCTCCCCAAATCGTCTTTGGTAGGTTTGATTACTTGATAGATGTACCTTCTATAGCTATTAGGAATTTGTGTATTTTAGGTGGCGAGAAAGAATATTATTTTCCGCTTTCGCAAAGCAGGAGTAATGATGTATATGATTATGAACAGAATAGAATAGGTCATGTTGATAATCCATATTGGAGTATAAACGATTGCTATCATTGGAAGAAACTTGATAGTATGCATTTCCTTCATAATGCAGGTACGTGTTTTGATCCGCAACGACATCTGTTTTATGGTTATACTCGTGACACCTTATTAATATATAATACTGATAGTAATGAAACTGTTTACAAGGTTTTTAGCTCAAAATGCCCTGTAGACATTAATCTTGGAATGAACTTCCTGGATGTCCGTAATGATAAACTCTATACTTATGAAGTTTTTAAGTATGGAAACATTGCTGAAAGACCTAAAGATGAACCTTCTATAGCTAGCTTGAATCTAAACACGTTTGAGTGGACTGCAGAATGTTATGATCAGTTGCCAACTCAGATGCATCATCATGGTTGTTCTCTTGATACTTTACGAAACCGGTTTTATATCTTTGGTGGGTTTGGAAGTATGCAATATTTTCGTGACCTATATGTGTATGACATCAATGAGCATAAATGGCACGATGCGTTCCCTGTCAATGCATGTACTCCTCGTTACTTTACTTCATTTGGCATTGATTCATTGTCTCGTTATGCATATATTTTTGGTGGAATGGGTAATGAATCAGGTAATCAATCCATCGGACGCCATTATTTATATGATTTATATCGCATAGATTTGGAAAACAATTCTACTACTAAACTATGGAGTATTGATTGGGGGAAACGCCAGAATGTTGTTCCTGTGAGAAATATGTTGGTGATGGGTGATTATTTCTATACTCTATGTTATCCAGAAGCGCTTTCTGATTCATATCTACGTCTTTGCCGTTTCTCTATCAAAGACGGAACAATGGAAATGTTGGGTGATTCGATTCCAATCAAGTCAAATAAAATTGCAACAAATGCTAACATTTACTACGATCCTGTAGTTAACAAGTTCTTTGTTTGTGTTCAGGAGTTTACTAACGATATTTCGTCGACAATATCTTTGTATTCGATACAATTACCAGTTTTGTCTGACGCAGAATTTGCAAAGGTGTCGAAACTCCCTGCTGATAATCGTTTGCTTTATATATTGGCAGTGTTGTTTGTTGTCATCTTTGTTGCAGTGGTGCTGGTTTACAAAAGACATCGCAAACAGAAATTGTTGTTGGAGCATAACGAGAAATTAGATGTGCCGATGCCAGAGAATAAACCTAATTCAATTTGTATTTTCGGAAACTTTTGTGCCTTTGATAGGAAGAATCATGATATATCATATATGTTTACTGATCGACTTCGCGAGTTGACTTGTTTGCTATTGTGGTATCATAAACAAGGTGGCGTATCGTCGAAACTTATTGGAACGATGCTTTGGGGTGACAAACCTGCTGATAAGATAAAGAACTCACGTAGTGTGCTGATGAATCATATGAGAAAAGTGCTTGAAGAGTTTGATGGTATAGAACTTATTTATTCCGATGGATTCTATCGTTTTGATATAGTTAAGCCATTCTACTGCGATTATCTTGATTGCTGTCATCAGGTGTTCAGTGAAACATATACGGAACAAAGTCTATTGGCAATATTGAGACGTGGAAAATTCCTGCAGACACAGAATATGCCATCGCTTGATCAGTTTAAGTCTGAAACAGAACGAGTCCTTACTCCTGTTATCAAACGTCTCATTAAGCGTACATATACAAATAATGAACTGAAACTGACACTTTATTATGCAGAGGCAATGTTTCATGTCGACCCGTATAATATTGAAGCATTCACATATCAGATGAAATCTCTGAAGCGACTTGGGAAGGTTTACGAGGCTCAGGATGTGTCGAGAGCATTCCACGAGGAATATATCAAGGCCTTTGGCGAAGACTTTACAACACAATAATTTGAGACGTTTTGCGTTATTATAAACGTGAAACGTTTTTGTTTGCTGCTTTTTTGCGTGTTAACCGCTATTGATATGTGTGGTCAATACGATGCTTCCTTCGCACATTACTGGGCGATGGAACCATCGTTTAATCCTGCAACTGTGGGCAAGGAAGCCAAACTGAATGTAGTAGGCGCTTATGCTATTCAACTTGCTGGTTTTGAACATAATCCCAATACGATGTATGCTGCTGCAGATATGCCTTTTTATGCATTGGGATCATATCATGGGGTGGGAGTTCAACTGATGAATGATGCCATAGGATTGTTCTCGCATAAGCGATTGAGTTTACAGTATGCCTATCAGCGGCGTTTGTTAGGAGGTAAATTTAGTTTGGGAGTACAGGCTGGGATGCTTGGCGAAACCTTTGATGGAACAAAGATAGATGTTGAAGATACTACCGATCCTGCTTTGTCGACAACATCAGTGAATGGTACAGGCTTTGATATATCTGCTGGAATCTATTACCAGGCGCAAAATTGGTATGTCGGATTGTCGGCTCTTCATCTTAATTCGCCAGTAGTGTCTTTAGGTGAAACAAATGAGTTAAGTATTGATGCAACGTATTATTTTACTGCAGGATACAATATTAAGCTAAATAATCCGTTTTTTAAAATACAGACATCTGTGTTGGGACGTACTGACGGCGTGGCTTGGCGAGCAGATGCAACAGGTCGCTTGAAGTATGAACACGATAAAAAAGTGATGTACGCAGGACTCTCTTATAGTCCAACAAACTCGGTGACGGTGCTGATAGGCGGAAATTTTCATGGCATACATTTTGGCTATAGCTACGAGATATACACCTCGGCCATCAGCGCAAAGAATGGAAGTCACGAACTTTTTGTGGGATATCAAACAGAGTTGAACCTGTATAAAAAAGGCAGAAATCTGCATAAGACAGTTAGATTATTATAGATAAATAGGTATATATGAAGAAATTGATAGGATTCTGCACCGTAGCACTTTCGCTTTTCTTGCTTACCAGCTGTTTTGGAAGCAAAATGATGACTGCTAATGGTGGCGAGGTAACAGGCACAGGAGGGAAGGCTTTTGTTGAGCCTACTCCATACGGAATGGTGCTCGTTAAGAGAGGCCATCTTAAGATGGGTATCGAGAATCAAGATTCTCTGTGGGGAAAGAAGACTCCTCTCAGAGATATTTCTGTTGATGGATTCTGGATGGATGAGACTGAGGTTACTAATTCCAAGTATCGCCAGTTTGTTAATTATGTTCGCGACTCTATTATCAGAGAGAGGCTATCTGAAATCGATGAAACCTATAAGACTGTAAAGACGGATAAAGAGGGTAATGAGATTTCGACAGTACTTAATTGGAAGAAGTCGTTGCCTCGCCGTCCTAATGAGGAAGAGCAGGAAATTATTGATGGATTATATGTAACCAATCCTGTTACAGGTGATAAGATGCTGGATTTCAGACAGTTGAATTATCGCTATGAGGTATATGACTATACAGCAGCAGCCTTGCGCCGCAATCGTCTTAATCCACAAGAGCGTAATCTCAATACAGATATTACCGTTGATCCAGAGGAGCAGGTGTGGATTTCTAAAGATACTGCCTACATCGATGACGAGGGCAGAATAATCCGTGAGAGTATCAATCGACCTTTGTCAGGACCTTGGGATTTCCTTAACACCTATATTGTTAATGTATTCCCAGATACCACTTGCTGGGTAAACGATTTCCCCAATGCTGACAACGAGATGTATCTGCGTTACTATTTTTCAAATCCTGCCTATAACGATTATCCAGTAGTAGGTGTTACTTGGGAACAGGCTAATGCCTACTGTGCCTGGCGAACAGAGTATCTTTTGAAAGGACTTGGTCCTGCAGCCAGATATGTTCAGCGTTATCGCCTGCCAACTGAAGCTGAATGGGAATTTGCTGCTCGAGGCAAGGATCAGAACGAGTTCCCTTGGGATAATGAGGCTGTGGCAAGTGGCAAAGGTTGTTTCTATGCTAACTTTAAACCTGATAATGGTAATTACACTAAGGATGGAAACCTGATAACAAGTCGCGTTGGCATATACTCGGCTAATTCTAATGGCCTATACGATATGGCTGGAAACGTGGCTGAGTGGACCAGCACAATCTATACAGAGGCAGGTGTAGAGGCCATGAACGATATCAATCCACAGTTGAAATATAATGCAGCTCAGGAGGATCCCTATCGATTGAAGCGCAAAAGTGTAAGAGGTGGCTCGTGGAAGGATCCTGAGTCGTATATCCGTTCGGCTTGGCGTACTGCCGAATATCAGAATCAGCCTCGTTCTTATATCGGATTCCGTTGTGTTCGCAGCTTGGCAAATAGTACCAGCGAGCGAGCTAAGACAACTAAGGCTAAAGGAAAGAAGAAGTAAACTAAAAACGATATAGTTATGACTACATACAGTAAACTAAATGTCATTTACCGCTTGCAGAAGTGGATGGACAGTGTTCCTGGACAGACATTCCTGAACTATGCCTATAGTTGGGGAGCATCGATTGTTATCCTGGGTACGCTTTTTAAGCTAACCCATATGAGTGGTGCTGATTTCTTCCTTTTCCTGGGAATGGGAACAGAGGTGTTGGTATTCTTCCTCTCTGCCTTCGATCGTCCTTTCGATAAGACGACTGAAGGTATGGAACTTGATATTCATGCTGGTGCAGCACCAATGGTCGTCGGTAATGTTGGTGGCGGTGTCGTTGGTGGCACTGTACAAACAGAAGGTGCGGAAATACCAGAGGGTGTTAATAGACCTGATGGTGGGGTAATTAACGTTGGTGGTCCTGTAGTAGCAGGTGGCTCAGTAGGAGCAAGCGGCCCTGTTGTTATTGGTGGTGGCACTGTTGGCGGTGGTGGTACTGTTATCATCGGCGGTGGCAATGTTCCTGCTGGTGACGGCAAAAATTCTGTTGCAGTTGCTGAAGGTGGAGCCTCGATTAGTGGCCCGATAGTTATTGGTGGTGGCGGTGGTTCTGCTGTTGGTGGTGGTCCTGCCGTTGTTTCTGGTAATGGTCCAGCTGTTGTTACCCCAAGCGCTCCTCATCCTGAACTTGATGCAGCTACTGCTGGATACGTTGAGGAGTTGAAGCATCTTACAGAGACGCTGGCAAAAGTTTCTGCCCAGAATGAGAAACTGGCTCATGACTCGGAGGAGATGGAGAACCTGAATCGTACACTTACTGGCATCTGCAAGGTCTACGAGATGCAGCTTAAGAGCGCCAGCTCGCAGATTGGTACTATCGATGATATCAACGAACAGACCAAGAAGATGGCTGAACAGATTCAGGAACTGAACCGAATATATACCCGTATGATTGAAGCCCTGCAGGTTCGTGCCTCAGTGACTCAATAAATAGTCAAATTGTAAAATTGTGAAATAGTCCAATAAAATATAATGGCAATAAAGAAAAGACCCGTTTCTCCACGCCAGAAGATGATTAATCTGATGTATGTCGTCTTGATGGCTATGTTGGCACTTAACGTATCAAACGAGGTGCTCAACGGATTCTCTATTGTGGAGGAAAGTCTCAATCGCACAACCAGCAACTCTTCGAAAGAGAATCAGGCAATCTATGAGACCTTCGAACAGCAGATGAAGGCTAATCCGCAGAAGGTGAAGGAGTGGTATGACAAGGCGCAGCAGGTGCGTCAGATGAGCGACTCGCTATACAATTTTGCAGCCAGTCTTAAGCAGGCTATTGTTGTTGAGGCTGATGGAGAGGACGGCGATGTGACCAACATTCGCAATAAGGAAGATCAGGAACCTGCCAACTATGTGATGCTTTCGCCAACAAATGGGCAGGGACAGAAGCTTTATAATGCCATTAACTCGTTCCGTAATCGTATGCTTACGATGGTTACCGACGAGAGGCAGCGTAAGATTATTGCCAGCAATCTTACAACCGAAGTGCCTAAGCGTGCTATGGGTAAGAATTGGCAGGAGTATATGTTCGAGTCGATGCCTGCTGCAGCAGCTGTGACATTGCTCTCAAAGCTTCAGAGCGACGTGCGCTATGCTGAGGGAGAAGTACTGCACAAGTTGGTGCAGAATATTGATGTTAAGGATATCCGCGTGAATCTGCTGGATGCCTTTGTTATTCCAAATTCTAAAACGATTGTAAGGGGCGATCGCTTCTCTGCTCGAATCGTAATGGCTGCTGTTGATACAACGCAGGTGCCAGATATCTATATTGGTGGTCAGAAACTGAACCTTCAGAATGGTCTGTACGAAACAGTATGTGGCAGAACCGGCGATTTTACGCTGAAGGGATATATGGAGATGGTAAACGGCAATGGCGAAAGAATCCGCAGAGAGTTCTCGCAGGATTATACTGTTGTTGAACCAAGTGCTACTGTATCTGCCGACTTGATGAATATGCTTTATGCAGGCTATGCAAACCCTATCAGCATCAGCGTGCCAGGAGTACCACTTAATAAGGTTCAGGCATCGATGAGTAATGGCACACTTCAGTCTGTTGGTCCAGGCAAATATATCGCCAAACCTTCAAAAATTGGTCAGAATGCTGTCATCACAGTTACTTCTACCAATACAGGTCGCCCACAGCAGATGGGGCAATACACCTTCAGAGTTCGTAAACTGCCCGATCCTACACCTTTTATCTCGATGAAGGATGAGCATGGAAATCCTACTCGTTACAAAGGTGGTGCTTTGGCGAAGGGCCAGCTGGTAGCAGTTGAGCATCTTGGTGCTGCTATCGATGACGGTATCCTCGACATAGCCTTCCGTGTTCAGAGCTTTGAGACGGTGTTTTTCGACAATATGGGTAATGCCGTTCCTATGGCGTCGGATGGTGCTCTGTTCTCTGGACGTCAGAAAGATACTTTCCGCAAATTGTCTCGAAATCGCAGATTCTATATTTCGAGAGTAACAGTAGTTGGTCCTGATGGCCTGACGCGTACACTTACCAATCCAATGGAAGTTATTGTCAAATAATAAAGATATAAGAGATATGAAGAGAATCGTGTTCTTATTAGCGCTTGCGCTGACAGTAGGCACTCTGGCTGCACAGCCACCTCAGCGGCGCGCTGAACAGCAGGTGCAACAGCAAGCCAAGCAGAATTCTGCATCTTCAGCAATGTCGATGCGAGCGCAGATATCATTCCCCACAGCTGTCGAGATGCCTGAGGAGGTTGTGTGGCGTCGTGACATCTATCGTGAGATATCGCTCGATGAGGATGCTAATGGTGGACTTTACTATCCAGTAGAGCCACAAGGTAAGCAATTAAATCTGTTTACCTATATCTTTAAGCTTGCGCTTAATGGCTACATTCCCATCTACGAATATCCAACTGATGGTAGCGATGTGTTTACAGAAGAGGCTAAGGTTGATATGAAGAACCTCTTGCACGATTATCATATTCATTTTGAAGAGCAGAACGGGCGTATTAAGGTTGACAACAGCGACATTCCGTCGGCCGATGTCAAGAAGTACTATCTCAAAGAGAGTGCCTATTACGATCAGGCCAATTCCTCATTCCACATTAAGGTTCAGGCCCTTTGTCCTGTAATGGTTGAGGAAGATGCTTTCTCTCTTAGCGATGATAGTGGCGAAAAGCAGGTTACTCAGTATCCTCTTTTCTGGGTTAAGTATAGCGAGCTGGAGCCTTTCTTGAATCGACAGACTGTGATGGTGAGTGGTATGAATAATGCTGCCCAGGTTTCGATGGACGATTTCTTTACCATGAATATGTATCGTGGTAAAATATATAAGACCAACAATGCTCAGGGCAAAACGCTCTCTCAGCTTTGTAATGGCGATAAGACAAAGATGAGTGCCGAACAGAAACGCATTGAGGCAGAACTCGAAGCCTTTAAGAAGACTATTTTTGGCGACCCAGCCAAGCGCGATTCGCTTGATAGTATTGCAGCTGTTAAGGATACAAAGACTGGCAAAAAAGTTAAGGCTGCCAAAAACAAGCCAGCCTCTAACAAAGGCGTAAAAGTAGCAAAGCAGAAGTCGCCCAAATCAGAAAAAGCATCAAGCAGCAGTAATAGTTCTGCCAGAGTATCTGTGCGCCGTCAGAGACACTAAATAGCGAAAAAAGATGGTGATAATCCAAAAAAATAGGATATTTCCTTCTCTATTCCAACTTTTTTCGTATCTTTGCAGCCGTAGAAAGATTCATTAACATTAAAAGCAAATAGGTTATGAAGAAAATTTTAACTTTGGTAGTGCTGCTTGCAACTATGACAGTTGCTGCTCAGGCACAGGTAAAGTTTGGTGTTAAGGGTGGTCTTAACATAACAAACATGAAGTTTGACGGGAGTGTTGCCGATAAGTCTAATCAGGCTGGATTCTTTATTGGTCCTACTGTGAAGTTCACGCTTCCTGTTGTAGGCCTTGGAATTGATGCAGCTGCCCTTTACGACCAGCGTTCTGCTAAGGTTGGTGACGAGAAGATTAAGCAGCAGTCAATCCAGGTTCCAGTTAATCTGCGTTATGGCATCGGTCTTGGCTCAACAGCAAGTATTTATATCTTTGCAGGTCCTCAGTTTGGCTTTGCTATTGGCGATAAGTCAAACAATGTTTTTGATAATGCGCTTGAATGGCGTCTGAAAGACTCGAACCTCAGTGCAAACGTTGGTTTGGGTCTCATGTTGCTCGATCATCTGCAGGTATCTGCCAATTATAATATTGCTATTGGTACTACTGGTGAATTTGATGTTATTAAAACAACCGGAAATGCTATTTGGGACAATGTTACCGGTAAGGCAAAGGCTAATGCCTGGCAGATTTCATTAGCTTATTATTTCTAATAGATGGTATATCATATATCAGTGGGGATAAGTCTTTCAATAAGGCTTATCCTCTTTTTTTGTACTGATAATTTTTCTTTCTTTTGCCTGGCTATTTTATGTTCAGCGCCTGTGAACATGCGTTCACGGCGCTTGAACTTGCGTTCACAGGCGCTGAACATAAGTTCACGCCCCGTGAACATAAAAATTGTAACGTCGCAGTAATAAGTAATTAGTTAGTCTCCTACAAAAAATGAGCCGAATGTTTGGAGCATTCGGCTTTTTTATGTACTTTTGTAGGCAGATGAATTATGCAGATGTGATATTGCCTGTGCCCCTGATGGGGCTGTTTACCTACAGCGTGCCTGAAGGTATGGCTGTTGGTGTAGGTATGCGAGTGCTTGTAACCTTTGGTCGCAGCAAGAAGTATATGGGCATAGTGGCAAGTCTGCATAATAACAAACCAGAGGGCTACGAGGTGAAACCCATCATTCAGTTGATGGATGCAGAGCCGATAGTTACTGATAACCAACTGAAACTATGGCAATGGATAGCCGATTACTATATGTCGCCTATTGGCGAAGTGTATAAGGCTGCCCTGCCATCTGGCTTGAAAGCTGAGGATGGGTATAAACCCAGAACGGAACTTTATATTCAACTTACACCCAGCTTCCGCAACGAACAAGCCTTGCATGTGGCTATCAATATGCTTCAACGTGCCCCAAAGCAGATGAAGGCATTTCTTGATTTCCTTGAACTGTCAGGGTGGGACAGGTTTGGTGAGCCTGAGGCTCAGACAGAATTAACTCGCGATGAGCTACTGAACGAGGGGCATAGCTTGCAAACAGTCAACGCTTTGGTTCAGCGTGGCCTGCTGGAGACTTATGATAAAGAGGTGGGGCGTCTTAACTATGGAGGCGATCCGCATCCTGAGAACATCAAGCCTCTGAGTCAGCCTCAGCAGGAAGCTTTCAATCAGATACAGTTTTCGTTCCTCCAGAAGAACGTGACTCTGCTGCATGGCGTAACCTCAAGCGGAAAGACTGAAATCTATATCCATCTTATTCAGCAGGCGCTCGATAAGCATCAGCAGGTGCTCTATCTGTTGCCAGAGATAGCGCTAACTGTGCAGATGATGCAGCGATTGCAACGCGTGTTTGGCAATCGCCTAGGTATTTATCATAGCAAATACTCTGATGCAGAGCGTGTGGAGATATGGCAGAAACAGTTGTCTGGTCACCCTTATGATGTGATACTTGGGGCGCGAAGCGCTGTTTTGCTGCCTTTCCAGAACTTAGGCTTGATCATTATCGACGAGGAACATGTTACATCTTATAAACAGCAAGATCCTGCACCACGCTATCATGCCCGTTCGGCAGCTATCATGCTGGCTCAGATGTATGGAGCCAAGACGCTTCTTGGTACGGCTACCCCTTCGCTCGAAACGTATCATAATGCCAAAACAGGTAAGTATGGACTTGTAGAACTCACTCAAAGATACAAAGGAATTGAGTTGCCTGCGATACAGGTGGTTGACATCAAGGACCTGCAGCATCGCAAGATGATGAATGGTTTATTCTCTCCTTTATTATTAAATAAGGTACGCGAGGCTTTGGAACGTGGCGAACAGGCCATCATCTTCCAGAATCGTAGAGGCTATGCGCCTATGATAGAGTGCAAGCAATGCGGATGGGTGCCTCATTGCCAGCACTGCGATGTGTCGCTGACATTGCATCGCAATATGAATCAGCTTACCTGTCATTACTGCGGTTATACCTATCAAGTACCCACAGAGTGCCCAGCCTGTGGTTGTAGAGAGCTGCAGACAAAGGGTTATGGTACAGAGAAAATTGAAGATCAGGTTCGCGACATCTTCCCTGAGGCTCATATAGCTCGCATGGACCTTGATACCACTCGCACTCGTAATGCCTACGAACGTATCATAAGCGATTTCTCTTCTGGCAGAACCAATCTGCTCATTGGTACGCAGATGATATCTAAGGGGCTGGATTTCGATAAGGTTTCTGTAGTTGGAATACTGAATGCTGATAATCTTCTGAATTATCCTGACTTCCGTGCTTTTGAGCATGCTTATATGATGATGGCTCAGGTTAGTGGCAGAGCAGGGCGTAAGGGTAAACAGGGCTTGGTTATCCTGCAGACGAAATCGCCAAACGTCCCGATTATCCAGCAGGTGGTTCAGAATGACTATGCAGGATTCTATCGTTCGTTAATCGCTGAACGACAGCAATTTAATTATCCGCCGTATTGTCGGTTGATATATGTCTACCTCAAGCATCGTTCTGACGCGGTGGTTGAAACTGCTGGTATCGAGATGTCTAGCAGGTTGCGCCAGTGGTTCTCGTCAAGAGTCATTGGGCCGGATAAGCCATCTATTGCCAAAGTGAAGTCTTTGTCTATCCGTAAGCTTATCATTAAGTTGGAGCTTGGCATTAATATGGCTGAGGTTCGCAAATATTTAGCGCTTGCCCAGCAGCAAATGCTACAAGACAAGCGCTATTCTTCGCTTCAGATCTACTACGATGTAGATCCGCTATAAAGTATCTTTTCTTAGAGATTAAGCTCGCAGCCGATACCCAGTACGCGGTTGGTGCGGGTGAACGTATCGCTCATTCCAGAGAGAGGGGGGTAGTCGTTACGTTTGTAATCGTCGTAGTTGGTCTGGAAGTAGGCTACCTTTAGAGTAATATTATCGCTGGCCTTGTAGTTGAAACCAAGTCCGAAGCTGTAGCTGTTGGTAACAAACGACATGTCGTTCATGTAATCATCTGTAAGACCATAGCGTGTGATCTGACCACCGGCCGAGATGGTGAGCTTGTCGCTCAAATCCCATTCTACACCAGCAAGATACTCGTTTGAGTCGTGGGCGAGCAGATCCTGAGTGTTGTTATACCATGAAGCATCCTTATCGAAATAGTGGTGATAGCCTAAGTTCAGGCGCACATCCTCTACAGGGCTCCACATAGCACCAATAGTCAGCAGGGCAGGAACATCTTCATTCACTTCTTCGCTATCACGGAACTTGTTGACAGCAGCAATCTCGCTAGCCTCATTTACTGTTGACTCGTTCTTCATGCGAATCTGAGTCTTAAACTCGTACTTGGCAGCGAAATTGAAGTTGCCGAACTTGTAGTCGACGCTGACGATTGGAGCAATGCCTACGCTCGACTGGTTGCAAAGCAGGTTTACACCCTCAGTATATTTCGACAAGGTTGCCAACTGGCCAGAACTCTGCTGGAGTTGGTTCAAACCGGCAGCTACGGCTGTTTGCGCCTGTCTCAGCTGATCGGTCATCATACCAGCCTGCTCTACCTGATTGAGCAATTCCAGATGCTGCTGAGCTACAGCGGCATTCTGCTGAGCCTGAGCAGGAACATTGGGCAGGAAGTTGCTGAAATCAACGTAACCACCCTGAGTGCCTACCATGATGTTGCTAATTTTAGCCTTGTAGGTGGCTGTGCCGTAGAGCACGCGTAAACCACCGTAAACAGCCAGATTCTTATTGATCTTATAGGCTGTACCCAACTGGAAGCCGAAATAGTACTGACGGCCCTGCATGTAGCCGTTCATATCATAACCATTCACGCCATAGGTGCTGATGGTACCTGGAGCTTTCTGGCCCAGCATGGCATATAGGGGAGTGAGCTGTGAAGTGAGGCCATTGAGCTGTGCAGCCATACCGTCGAGGGTCATGAAGCTGCTGGCAATATTACCAACCACGCTCTCGAACGAACCTAAGCCATCGTTGAACTCGCAGGCGCCACCACCGCCAGGAACTGAGAAGTTGAACTGCCAGCTCCAGTTACCTGTGTTGTAGGCAGCCTGGATTGAAGGCAGGAATGGGGCATCAGCCACGCCTTCGAAGGTCTTGGTGGTCTGACCGCCGTTCTTTCTACCTAATGCAAAGAAAGGACTCGTACTTTTGATGGTACGTGTCTGATGTGCATACTGCCAGTTAAAACCCAGGTGGAATCCTTCAGGCAGGAATGCTACACCGGCAGGGTTGCTATAAACTCCATCGAGACCAATAGCTGCGTCTCGCGCTGGATTACGCAAAAAGTCGATACTCTGGTTGGTGTTGGTTAAGATGCCACCAGCTGTGGCTGTTGTTGTGGCTGCTGTCAGCATCAAGCTGGCCAGCAATGCATTAATCTTTTTCATCTTTTAAACATTTTTTTTTAAAATCGGCTGCAAAGGTATAGGTATTGTTTTAAAATCTTATGTCTGCGCACACAAAGTTAACGAAGTTTAACGAAAAATGCACATAAACCTGCACAAATGTGCAAAAGTGTGCATGTTTTTGCACACTTTTGGGTGTATTTGTGCAGGTTTTGCCTTACTTCTTTAACTCGGGATAACTCAAACGAGTGTGATAGATGGTCTTCAGTTTCTCAATAAGAACAGTTTTTGCGTATGCTATATCACGGAAAGTGATAGGGCAGTCTCTAAAAAAGCCATCGGCAACCTGACCATCAATCAGACGTTCAACCAGTTCGCGGATTGATTTCTCTGTATAGTCAGGCAGTGAACGCGATGCAGCTTCAACAGTATCTGCCATCATCAGTATTGCCTGCTCTTTAGTAAACGGATTAGGTCCAGGATAGGTAAAGAGCAAATCGTCAACATCATCATCAGGATGGGCATTTTTGTATTGTACATAGAAATACTTAGTTCTTCCTTGCCCATGGTGAGTTGTGATAAAGTCCTTTATCTCGTTTGGCAGATTGTACTTTTCTGCCAGTTTCGTACCCTCTGTTACGTGGCTTATAATCATCTGGGCACTATCAATAATCTCCATCTTCTCGTGGGGATTTACGCCTGATTGATTTTCTGTAAAATATATGGGGTTCGATATCTTACCGATGTCGTGATAAAGGGCGCCTGTACGTACCAGCTGGCTTTTTGCTCCAATTTTGTTGGCTATCTCGGCTGCCAGATTGCCAACCTGTATTGAATGCTGGAATGTGCCTGGCGCAACTTCACTCATCTTGCGGAGCAACTCTTTGTTCATGTCAGATAGCTCAATAAGTGTGATATTCGAAGTGAATCCGAATGCTTTCTCAATCACATAGAGTAGGGGATAAGAGCAGAATAACAGCACTCCGTTGATAACCAGATAGTTGTATTCGCTATAGCTTATCTTTGCCAGGTCGTTAATACGAATCCAGTCAAGTGCAAGATTTGTAAGTATGGCAGCGAAGGTAACAGATGCTGCAGTCCAGAATAGCTGCGAACGACTTGATAGCTCACGTAGTGAGAAGATGGCTACCAATCCTGCTACAAGTTCTACTGCTACAAACTCCAATGGGTACTGCAGGAAACATGCACAAGTAAGTATCATCGTGGCATGAGCCATGAAGGCGGTTCTGGAGTCCATGAACACACGTATAAAGATTGGAACCATAGCAAATGGTACAATAAATACGTGGAGTACACTATGTATCACCATCATCGATGCGATAATGGTGAACAGCACAATAAGTGCATATATCATGGCTGTAGACCTTACCTTCTCGAAGTAGTCTTTTCTGAATAATGTCAGGAATATTGTAAAGCAGGTAATAAGAATTGCGGTATAAAGTATCTGTCCCATAATATTCAGGCGCATCTTCTCCTGATCTACATTCTGGCGTTCCATCTCTTTCTGGAACGATAGCAGTTTGTTATATGTCTTTCCGTCTACTATATCGCCGCGATCTATAATCTTTTCACCTCGCTGAACCAATCCACTTGCTAAAGGAATGCTGTTCTGCAAGTCGTTCAGACTTGCCTCGCTTCGTTCTTTGTCGTATTTAAGGTTGGGCGTTATGTAGTCATTAAGATTACATTTCTGCAGTATCTCACGATGTGTGGCAAGAACTTCGTCCTCAAAAATCTGCTCGTAGGCCGAAACAACCGAATAAACCTTGCTTATCTGTGTGCTTGTGGCATGCTTACCGTTTACAATACGTACAAATTTTGTAGTATCCTTGCTTATCTTTGCATAATCAGAGTTGCTCATAATACCCTGATCATATAATCTGCGTATTCTATTTGCGATAATGCTTAGATAATCGTTGTTAAGTCCAGGGATTCCATTTGAATAGTCCTTGGAGAACTGTCGCAATTGTTTGCCCACAACTTCGCTGTTCAGAATATAGTAAGGCTCATATTGCTTCATCAGACTGTCGCGTTCTGCCTTAACAGCCTCGTCGCTTTTATAGATAGGGAAATCGAATGGAGCTTTTAGGTCATTATAAATCCATGGACGACCTTTTTCTATCTTGAAATTATTCTGACTGCTTCGTGGCATCATCCAAACGATGATGGCTACGGTTATGATGATTAGACCTAATCGGATAAGGAAATCGCGCCAAGTTAGGTCGTTTTTGATGTTAAAACTACTCATTTCTATGTAATTTATGCAATTATGGTGCAAAAATACAAAAAAATTCTCAACTTTTTTGTACCTTTGCACACAAATTTAATAAAAGTATGTCAGAAAGAAGAGTAAGAGTACGTTTTGCACCTAGTCCAACGGGTGCATTGCACATCGGCGGTGTGCGTACCGCCTTGTATAATTATCTGTTCGCCAAACAGCATGGTGGCGACTTGGTTTTCCGTATCGAGGATACCGATTCTAATCGTTTTGTTCCTGGTGCAGAGGAGTATATCATTGAGTCGTTTAAGTGGCTTGGTATCAAGTTTGATGAGGGCGTAAGTTTTGGCGGTGATAAAGGTCCATATCGCCAGAGCGAACGTCGCGATATTTATAAGAAATATGTTCAGCAGCTGCTTGATGCTGATAAGGCATATATTGCCTTCGATACTCCAGAGGAGTTGGAGGCAAAGCGTGCCGAGATTCAGAACTTCCAGTACGATTGTCATACCCGCAGTCAGATGCGTAACTCATTGACGATGCCTAAGGAAGAAGTTGAAAAGCTGATTGCCGAGGGTAAGCAGTATGTGGTACGCTTCAAGGTAGAGGCTGGTCAGGAGATTTTGGTCAACGATCTTATTCGTGGTGAGGTACGTGTAAAGAGCGATATCTGCGACGACAAGGTGCTTTATAAGAGTGCTGATGAGTTGCCTACCTATCATCTGGCTAATATTGTGGACGACCACTTGATGGAAATCTCGCATGTGATTCGTGGTGAGGAGTGGTTGCCTTCTGCACCTCTGCATGTCATGTTGTATCGTGCTTTCGGCTGGGAGGATACAATGCCTCAGTTTGCCCACCTGCCATTGCTGCTTAAACCAGATGGTAAGGGAAAGCTTTCAAAGCGTGATGGCGATCGCCTGGGATTCCCTGTGTTCCCATTGCTGTGGAAGGATCCTAAGAGTGGTGAGACATCTCGTGGATATCGTGAGGATGGCTACTTCCCCGAGGCAGTTATTAACTTCCTAGCTCTGCTGGGATGGAATCCTGGTACTGAGCAGGAGATCTTCTCGCTCGACGAGCTTGTGCCCCTGTTCGATATCAGCAAGTGTTCAAAGGCAGGTGCTAAGTTCGCATTCGAAAAGGCTGTTTGGTTCAATCATGAATATATCCTTAAGAAGAGCAACGAGGAGATTGCAGCTCTCTTCGAGCCAATCGTGAAGGAACATTGTCCTAATGAGACTTCAGAACGTATCCTCAAGGTTACTGAGATGATGAAAGATCGTGTGTCGTTCGTTCATGAGTTGTGGCCATTGTGCTCGTTCTTCTTCGAGGCGCCAACTTCTTATGATGAGAAGACAGCCAAGAAGCGTTGGAAGGAAGACTCTGCTCAAGTTATGACAGAACTTATCGGTGTACTTGAAGGCATCGATGATTTCTCACTCGAGAATCAGGAACAGATTGTGCATGCCTGGGTTGAGCAGAAGGAATATAAACTTGGTAATGTGATGAATGCTTGGCGACTCACTCTCGTAGGCGAGGGTAAAGGCCCTGGTATGTTCGATATCTCTGCCTTCCTTGGTAAGGAGGAGACAATTAACAGAATGAAACGCGCTATTGAAGTGTTAGGCTAATGATTTACAACCTGATCATATATCTGTATCTTCTTGGAGTGGCTATTTATAGCCGCTTCAATGAGAAGGTGCGCAAGATGTGGCGTGGTGAGCGTGAGGCTTTCCGAATTCTACGCGAGAAGGTGGATCCCAATGCAAAATATGTTTGGTTCCATGCTGCTTCGCTGGGTGAGTTTGAACAGGGGCGTCCGCTTATGGAGCAGTTGCGCAAGGATCACCCAGAATACAAGATCCTGCTCACGTTCTTCTCGCCTTCAGGCTATGAGGTACGCAAAAACTACGAAGGCGCAGATATCATCACATATCTGCCACTAGACACAATTACCAATGCCCGCAGATTCCTGCGCACAGTGCGCCCTGTTATGGCGTTCTTTATCAAATACGAGTTCTGGTACAACTATTTGCACATACTTAAGCATCGCAACATTCCTGTTTATAGCGTGTCTAGTATTTTCCGTCCAGACCAGGTGTTCTTTAAGTGGTACGGTCGCCAATATGGTAAAGTGCTTAACTGCTTCACCCATTTCTTTGTACAGAATGAGGTAAGTAAAGAACTTCTGGCTAAAATAGGAATTACAAATGTTGATGTTGTGGGTGATACCCGCTTCGATCGTGTGCTGCAGATTAAGGATGCTGCCAAGCAACTGCCTGTGGTAGAGTCATTCGTAAAGGATGCTCCACAAGTGTTTGTGGCTGGTTCGTCCTGGCCTCCCGATGAGGAAATCTTCATTAAGTACTTTAATACTCATAAGAACTGGAAACTGATTATTGCTCCCCATGTTATTGGCGAGGATCATTTGAAACAGATTGAAAAGTTGCTCGAGGGACGTAAGGTCATGCGCTATACCGAGGCTACAGAGGAGAATGTGCAGAGTGCTGAGGTGCTGATAGTAAACTGCTTTGGCTTATTGTCGAGTATCTATCACTATGGTCAGGTGGCCTATGTGGGAGGAGGCTTTGGCGTGGGTATCCACAATCTGCTTGAGGCTGCAGTATGGGATGTGCCCGTATTCTTTGGCCCCAACAACCAGAAATTCCAGGAGGCTCAGGGACTTAAGACTTGCGGAGGATTCGAGATTAATAACTACGAAGAGTTTGCTTCTCAAATGGATAAGTTCGCATCTGATGCCGACTATCTTCATGAGCAAGGTTATAAGGCAGGTCATTTTGTCAAAGGTCAGTCAGGTGCTACAGGCAAAGTGCTTTCTGCTGTTTCGCTCTAGACTATTTTATGAAATCTATGTGGATGCTGATAATTCTTGTATTGCCATTAATGGCCATAGCCTATATCGCTTGGCATCTTTGGGTTATGTTGCCTTTGTCGACATTGTGGAAGTCGGTTATTATCGCAGTTGGCGTGCTTAGTTTCGCTATGCTGTTCCTAAACTTCCGCCGAGTTTTTGATAGTATGCCGCTTTCAGTGGCTCAGATGGCTTACGAGGTTGGAACATCTTCACTTATTGTGCTGTTATATTTGGTTCTGACTTTTCTTCTGCTCGATCTGGGCCGTTTGGTTCATGTAGTGCCGAAGAACCTTCTATACCATAATGGCTATGCTGCCTTAGGGATTTTGGTTTTGCTGTTAGGTGTCTTTATTTATGGCAATTTGCATTATAAAGATAAGGTACGTGTGCCGTTGGAGATAAAGTCGCAGAAATCATTGCCGCGCGAATATAAGGTAGTGATGGCTAGTGACTTGCATATCGGTTATCACAATACGCGTAAGGAATTGGCCCGCTGGGTAGATATGATGAATGCTGAGAATCCTGATTTCATCTTGATTGCGGGCGATATCATCGATGGTAGTATGCGTCCAATTATCGAAGAGCGTATGGCTGAGGAGTTCCGCCGACTCAAAGCGCCTGTTTATGCCTGCTTGGGTAATCATGAGTTTTATTCGGGTGTGCCTGGGGCTAAGCAGTTCTACAAGGATGCAGGTATTCATTTGTTGGTTGATGAATGCGCTGTCATTGATAGCTGTATTGTTATTATTGGTCGCGATGATCGAACTAATATGCGCCGCAAACCTATAAAGGAATTAATAACCAACACCCGTCACCTATCACCCAACACCCAATACTACACTATTGTGCTTGATCATCAGCCTTATAATCTGGATCGTGCTGAGGCTGCTGGTGTCGATTTTCAGTTAAGTGGTCATACCCATCGCGGACAGGTATGGCCTATCTCTTGGATTACCGATCGTATCTATGAGTGCTCATGGGGTAGCCATCAGCGTGGCAACACCCAGTTCTATGTCTCGTCAGGCATAGGCATCTGGGGTGGCAAGTTCCGCATAGGAACCCAGAGCGAATATGTAGTGGCTACTTTAAAGTAGAGAAAAATGACTGCCAAGGAGATTGTTGCTTATATGGAAACGCTGCGTAATGATGTGCAGCGCCAGGTGCTGATGGGGTTCTTCAAAACTGCGCCAGGTGAGTATGGCTATGGTGATGAGTTCTTGGGACTGAAGGTGCCGCAGACCAGAGAGGTGGTGAAGGCTGTAGCAAAGGACGTCGTACTTGATGAAATTCCAGAATTGCTGATGTCTAAGTGGCATGAAGTGCGTCTTTGTGGATTGCTTATCCTGGTGGAGAAGTTCGAGAAGCTTGCTACAAAAAAGTTGGTGGATAATGTGGAGGCTGTTCGTGGCCGTGATGAGATTCTTTCTATGTATCTGCGTTACTCAGAGCAGGCCAATAACTGGGACTTGGTAGATTTGTCGGCACCAAAGATTTTGGGACACTGGTTGTTGCTTCCAACTTTTCTTGGTGGTAATGAAGCAGATATTCATCATGAGTATAAGCTATCAGTCTTGGATGAACTGGCAGCCAGTTCGTGTTTGTGGAAACAACGTATGAGTATTGTCTGTTCGTGGAAGACTTCCCAGATGGGTGATCCGTCGTGGTGCCTTCGTTATGCAGAGGTTCATCTTCATCATCCGCACGATTTGATGCATAAGGCTGTAGGCTGGATGCTTCGTGAGATGGGTAAACGGGTTTCGATGGATCTGCTTCGCGATTTTCTCCGTCTGCACGTTCATGAGATGCCTCGTACCATGCTTCGCTATGCCATAGAGAAGATGTCTGATCAGGAACGTAAGTACTGGATGACACTTGAATAAACAATAAAACCTCGCAAATCTGCGGGGCTTTATTATCTTTATTTGTTCTTTTGTTCCTCTAGGTAGAACTTGGAGTATTCTACGTAGTGTTTGGCGTTGTCTGTCTGTCCTGGGCGTACGGGCTTGATATATTTTGCAGGTACACCGCCCCAGATTTCACCGGCAGGAATCTTGGTATTCTGAAGTACCAAAGCACCTGCAGCTACGATGGCGCCTTCGCCTATCTCACAACCGTCGAGTAGGGTAGAGCCCATGCCGATCAAGGCATTGTCGTGGATAGTGCAGGCATGAACAGTTACGTTATGTCCGATGGTGACGTAGTTGCCGATATGCGTTGGACCTGTCTCGTGAGTTACGTGAACACAACTGCCATCCTGAATGTTAGTACAGTTGCCGATAGTAATAGGAGCAACATCGCCGCGGACCACCGCATTAAACCATACAGAACACTCATCACCCATCGATACATCACCCACGATGGTGGCGTTCTCGCTAAAATAACAGTCTCGCCCCCATTTGGGAGCGAGACCGCGATATGATTTGATTAAAGCCATACCTAATTACAGGTTAGCATTATCCTTTGCCCAATCCTCTACAGCAGGGATGATGCCCAGAGAGATGATCTCGTCGCGCATCTTCTGAAGGTGCTCGTAAGAAGCCTGCAGTGCAGCCATCTCCTCAGCAGTACCCTCAGGCTGAGTGAAGTGAACACCGTCCTTGTCGATAACGGTAGGCATAGCCATCATGACGTTCTTGAAGCCGTAAGCGTTTACATAGCAACCAGCAGGCCACTTGAAAGGCTCACCACCCATAGCGCCTTCAATCATCTTAACAGCCTGATAAGCAGGGCTCTGGAATGAAGAACGGCCACGGAGCTTGATGATGTTGCTACCACCCTGAGTTGTCATGTGCTTAATCTCAGCCCAACGCTCTGCAGAGAGTGAAAGCTCTGAGAGAGGTTTGCCGTCGATGAGAGCCTTGCTGGCGAATACTGCCATCTGCTCGCCATGACCACCGTAAGTGTAAGCGTTAGTAACCTTGTCCTGGCGAACGCCGAACTCCTGAGCCAACTGCTGCTGCAGACGGGTAGAGTCGAGAGCAGCCAAAGATGTCAACTGGTTTGGCTTCAAACCTGAGTGAATCAGAGCGGTAAGAGCTGTTACGTCTGCAGGATTGAAAATAACTACTACGTGCTTTACATCTGGGCAGTACTTCTTGATGTTCTCACCGAAGTCAGCTGCAATCTGGCAGTTACCCTTCAGCAGATCCTCACGTGTCATACCCTCCTTACGTGGAGCACCACCTGAAGAGATGATGTACTTAGCACCAGTGAAAGCCTCTTTAGGATCTACGGTATAAGAAATGTTTGCACCAGGGATAGCGCAGTGACACATCTCATCGTAAACACCATGAACACCAGGCTCATAGATATCATACAAGCAGATGTTAGGTGTAAGACCCAGCATCAGCACACTCTGTACCATGTTAGAACCGATCATACCACCGGCACCAACAATCACCAATTTCTCGTCTGTTAGAAAAGCCATAATTGTATTTTTAAATTGTTTATCTAAAGTGCTGCAAAGTTACAAAAAAGAACTCATATAACGCGGTTTTTTATTATTAATCTGTGTTAATCGTGCCATTTTCTGCTGCTTATTTCGTACCTTTGTAATCTCGAAATTACAAAATCAGAAGAAGATGACTGTCAATCAACGAATTGAAGCCCTGCGTGAGGTTATGAAGCGTGAGCATATTGCTGCGTTTATATTCCCAAGTACCGATCCTCATCAGGGAGAATACGTGCCCGATCATTGGAAGGGGCGTGAGTTTATTTCAGGTTTTAATGGCTCAGCCGGAACAGCTGTTGTAACCCTTACTTCAGCTGCATTGTGGACGGATTCCAGATATTTTATTGCTGCAGAAGATCAACTTAAGGGCACAGAATATCAACTGATGAAACTAAAAGTTGCTGGTACGCCAACTATCGCCGAGTGGATAGCTGGGGAATGTGGTGCAGGTGCTGAGGTGGCTGTTGATGGTACGGTTAATTCGGTCTGTTTTGTTAAGGAACTGATTGCCGATCTTCGTCGGCAGGGTGGTATTACTCTCCGAACAAACCTGGATCCTCTTAATCAGATTTGGAAAGACCGCCCTGCAATTCCAGAGAATCCTGTTGAGATTTATCCACTGAAATATGCCGGCGAGAGCTGTCGTGAAAAAATATCACGTATCCGTAAGGCTCTCCGCGATGCTCACGCCGATGGCATGCTGATGTCGGCTCTCGATGATATTGCCTGGACATTAAACCTGCGTGGAACTGATGTTCATTGCAATCCTGTGTTTGTAAGCTACCTGCTTATTTCATCAAATCATGTTACCTTATATATAAATAAGGTGAAGTTAATGCCAGAGGTTGAGGCTTATCTTAAAGGCGAAGGGGTAGAGGTGGCACTTTACGAGGATGTTGCCAAAGGACTTAAGGATTACTTTGAGTATAACATCCTGCTCGATCCCAATGAGGTGAACTATACGCTTTACAAACAGGTGACTCGCGAGATAGTAGAAGCAGAGTCGCCAGTAAAACGAATGAAAACCGTCAAGACTCCAACAGAAATAGCGGGTTTTAAGTCTGCGATGCTGAAAGACGGCATCGCAATGGTAAAGTTCTTGTGCTGGTTGGATAAGTGGAAAGAGGAAAGTGGAAAGAGAAATGAGATTACAGAAATATCCGTTGATCAAAAGCTGACGTCACTTCGTGCTGAGCAACCTTTATATCGCGATATCTCGTTCGATACCATCGCTGGTTATCAAGCTCATGGTGCCATCGTTCACTACGAGGCAACTCCTGAAACAGATATCTCATTGAAACCAGAAGGATTCCTGTTGCTGGATAGTGGTGCCCAGTATCTTGATGGTACCACCGATATTACTCGCACTATCGCCCTCGGTCCGTTGACTGAGGAGCAAAAGCACATTTATACACTTGTGCTGAAAGGGCATATCCAGATAGAACTTTGTAAGTTCCCTGCTGGTGCTAGCGGAACGCAAATAGATATTCTGGCTCGCCAAGCACTGTGGCGTGAAGGCCTGAATTATCTGCATGGTACAGGTCATGGCGTGGGCACCTATCTCAATGTGCACGAAGGCCCCCATCAATTTCGTATGGAGTGGAAGCCTGCCCCTCTAGTAGCAGGTATGACCATCACCGATGAACCTGGCATCTACTTGGAAGGCAAGTTCGGCGTCCGTATAGAGAACACCCTCCTGATAACCCCCTATAAGGAAACTCAATTCGGCCAATTCCTCCAGTTCGAGAGTCTAACCCTATGCCCCATTGACACCACGCCGATCGTCCGGGAGTTGCTGTTAGACGAGGAAATCGCCTGGCTCAACCAATATCACCAGCATGTTTTAGCCACCCTTTCTCCCCATCTCAATGACGAGGAAATAGAATGGCTAAAAGATGCTTGCAAGGAGATATAATAATTACTTGCAGAACTTATCCATGGTCTGTTTGAATACCTCCATGTCGTCAGCGTGGAGCCAATTCAGGTCGTGGATGTTGCCTTGCTTGTCTATGATTTTATAGGTGGGAAAGCCTTGTACGTTCAGGTAACGCTCGATGGCACTCTGCTGCTCTCCGGGCAGATTGTAATGAACGCAGTTGGGACCAGCTAAGTTATACTCCTTGATGACATTCTTCCACGATTCGTCGCTGCTGCCGTTACAGAGATAGAGGTATACAATATCTAAATCCTTGAGTGCCTCCTTCTCCTTCCACGAGTCTTTTAGCCGCTGCTTACATGGTCCGCACCATGTGCCCCACACGTCGAGGTAGATAACACGCCCCTTGTATGGCTCGATAATCTTACGTAGCATCTTCTCGCCATCGGTCATATTCTCCACATCGGTAGATGGACGCAGGCTGGCTGCATTAGCCAAATCTTGATGCTCAAGGGCTATGTACTTGTCGTTTGTTGCCTTCACAATATCGAGAGCAGCAGGCAACTTGATTTCTTGCTGTGCAAAGTTCAGCGCAGCGGGGGGTAATGACTTGCGGAAGCTGTTGAGCATCCAATAGAATTTGCGAGTCGAGGCAAGGTCTGTCAATACTGGATCTGGATGAGTCGATTCTACAGCCTCTAGCTGGTAGTAGATATCAACCAACGGACTCTCTTCATCTATCACAGCCTTTACATCAGGGCGCTCCATAATAGCAAGATATTGCTCAGAGTAGCTGTTGTTAATATTGATGTTAAGACTATCTATTTTCTGGTTTTGGGCTTGAGCAGCATACTCCTTACGATATGCTTCTGCATAGCGCTCTACAAGGGCTATCTCATCGTCGGTAATCGAAACCCTGCCGTCAGCCTTAGCCCGGCGCAGAATGGTGGGATAGGCCCCTTCGGGCAAGGTAATGGTGTAACGATCAATTTTTACGCCATGACGCTCTGTTACCACTTGGTCGAGATAGTCGCGCATAAAGGTTGAGAAGGGCATAAAGAGTGTATAGGGTTTAGGCATTTTCTGCCATAGTTGCGTGGTGACGTAATCCATATACTCCTTTGGCAATTCTTTGCCAGGCACATCGAAACGTGCCTGCATCATCGATTCTCCTTGACCAGCCAAACACAAGCCATTCACGTAGTCGATATAGCGTTGCGAGAGGTTGGGACGCTTTGCAATGTTCTCCTGTATCTCAGCCTTCATCGTCTCACAGATGCCATCCATACGTGTCTTGAACTGCATCGCATCCTCGCCTTGATTGATGCGTGGATAACCCCATGCTGCAGGACAGGCAGCAAGTTCGTTCTGCAAGCGGGCATCATCGCCCATAAACAGCACTTGTCCTGTTTTAAAGTCCTTGAGGAAGAAATAGGTCTTGCCAGGCTCAAGTACTGGTGAAACAGAAGAACGGCGCAGATCGAGGAAGGCGTCCGAAGAATTGATCAAGGGGAAACGTAGGGTGAAACGTCCCACCGAGTCGAGTCTTGTAGTATATCTTTCCTGGTTGTCGGTGATGAGGTGACTGATGATTGCTTCAAACTCTCCACTCTGTTTCCAAGCCTTTTCGGGCATGTCCTTCAGCCAGCCAACGATGGTTACGCTGTCGCCTGTACGATAACCATTGTCTACAAATCCCTTGCGCATATCCTTTGTAGGATAATCGGGCATAGTAGCTGTGGTGATGGGACTACAGACGATGCCCTTTTGCTGGTCGATAACGATGGTGCGCTTACCCTTCTTTATCTTTCCTACCTTGATGGTTGGACCATCGTTAAGGGCAATGGTGTAAGCATCCTTGTTGTTTGTCAGTGTGGTGATATCCCACACCTTATTATTATATATCACGTGGTTGGCAGCAAAACCTATCAGCCAATCTCCTGTGGCGTCGTTGCGCCAGTAGGTATCAATGATGCCATCAGGAATCTCTCCTGCTCCACGAATGTTCGAGAACGTTAAACCTGCGGGTTCAATCAGATCCATTCGAGAAGTGTTGAGTGGCGCAGGATTAAATATCAGCGAGAAGTCTACCGTATCAGTAGGCATGGTGTACCCCTCGTTGAGTTTGATAACGGTTGCATTCTTGACGGCATACTGCTGAGTGCCTACTTTCAGATGTGTGCCACTGGTGAATCCAAACTGCTTGCCAGCTCGAAAACTAAGCCGCATACACACCTCGGTACTATCTGATGTAAACGTTACTTTGGTTATGTTGATAACGGGAATGTTACTATAGCCGGTAATGACTTCATCCCACACTTTAGATTTTTGCGCCAACGCAGCCACACAGGTTATAGCCAGCACGATAGTTGATAAAAGTTTCTTCATTTTTAATTATTGTTTCTTAAGTGGATGCAAAGGTAAACGTTTTTGTCCATTCTTCAAAAAATAAATAGAAGAATTTTATATTATTTAAGAACATCTCTGTCTTGGTGTTTTTTTTCTTGCCACAAAACCTCAGAAATTTTTTTCTGATTTTGTTGTTTTGTTGTTACCATGCATATAAGCTTCTGATTAACAGGTTGTTGCGGGTGGTAACAACAAATGTATTGGTGGCAACAAAACCCTCATTTATGTAGTTTCACCATGTATTCTGTGTCTTTTTGCTTCGTTTTCGCTGAATATTGGGGGTTTTACTATTGTTTATTCGCTAATTACGAATAGTTTGTAAAGAGTGTTCAGACAACTTGCACTGGTTGTTCAGATAATCTCTTACTACTATTACAGCTATGTTGTAACGCTATTACAGCTATGTTGTAACCTCATTACAGCTATCTTGTAATACTGTTACAGTAGAGTTGTAACGGCAACATGCTTTTAACGAGTGTAGATCAGGTAAAATAAAATCTACAAGGTAGAGGCCAATCCATAGGTGCCTCACTCTTCATTAAGGCGAATGAGATGGCTGTTTTGGTGCGTAAAGCTGTTATTATTAGTAGTGTAAAGGCGTGAAAATCAAGGAATTTATAGATAAATTGATAAAAAACGTTGAAAAACTTGGTAGTTTTGTAAAAATGTCGTAACTTTGCACCCGCTTTTCGAGGCGCGATGCCTGAAAGCATTAAGTTTAACATAAAATAATTAAAAGCAAAACAAATGATTATTGTACCAGTAAAAGAAGGCGAGAACATTGAGAAGGCTCTCAAGAAGTTCAAGAGAAAGTTCGAGAAGACAGGTGTTGTAAAGGAGCTGCGTCGTCGTCAGCAGTTTGACAAGCCATCTGTACTGAAGCGCCTTAAGATGGAGCATGCCGTTTACGTGCAGCAGCTTCGTACAAACGAGGAATAAAAAAAAGTTCCCCGAAAATTTGGTAGTTTCGAGAAATTTCCGTAAATTCGTAGCCGAAAACCTATTGGTCGCGATTTATGATGATTAACCAGTTTCTGGACTACTTGCGCTACGAGCGGAATGCATCTCCGCAGACGGTGCAGACATACGAGGAAAGCCTAAGGGCATTTGAATCGTATCTGACTTTTAGGGATAATGAACTCTCTATGGATTCGGTTGATACCGATCTGATCCGTGACTGGATGGAGAGTCTGATGGATAAAGGAAACTCTGCCTCAACAATTAACAAGAATTTGAGTGCACTGCGTTCCTTTTACCGATTTGCCCTAAGGAGAGGACTGGTTAAGAAGGATCCCGCCCATGCTGTGACGGGGCCTAAGAAGTCAAAACCTCTGCCGCAATTCCTTCGCGAAGGAGAAATGGATCGTCTGCTTGACGGGCTGGAGTGGGATAGCTCTTTTAATAATGTACGCGCACGTACCATATTATTACTATTCTATGAGGCTGGTTTGAGACGTTCGGAATTGATAGGTCTGGATGATAAAGACATAGATTTCGAGGCGGCACAACTAAAGGTTACGGGAAAAAGAAACAAGCAGCGTATAGTGCCTTTTGGCGCTGAACTGGCAGAAACACTAAAGGACTACAAGGCTAAACGCCAGGAAGAGTTCGGTGAAACCAGTGGTGCTTTGTTTCTGAGTGACAAAGGAGAACGTATCTCGGGGGCTATGGTTTACCAGATTGTACGTAAGTATCTGTCGATGGTAACCTCGCTGAAGAAACGTTCGCCACATGTGCTGAGGCACACCTTTGCCACTGCCATGCTTAATAATGGTGCCGGGTTGGAAACAATCAAGAGCTTGTTGGGACACGAGAGTGTTAGTACAACCGAGATTTACACCCATACCACGTTTGAGCAACTAAAGCGAATTTACAAAGAGGCTCATCCTAGAGCCTGAACCTTTTTATTAATAACTATTTAAAAATAGGAGGTAACTATGGAGATTAAGATTAAGTCGATCCACTTCGACGCTACCGAGAAGTTAGAGGCGTTCATCGAAAAGAAGGTCGCCAAGTTAGAGAAATCTTTTGAGGATATACAGAAAGTAGAGGTGCAACTAAAAGTAGTCAAGCCGGCCACTGCTCAAAATAAGGAAACAAGTCTTGAGGTTTTCGTTCCAGGAAACACTCTGTTTGTAGAGAAGACATGTGACACTTTTGAGGAAGGAATCGATCTTTGCGTAGATTCTATGAAGGCTCAACTGACGAAATTCAAGGAAAAATTGAGAAATAGATAAAAAAAACTCGAAAAAGTTTTGGTAATTCAAAAATAAGTCGTAACTTTGCAGCCGTTTTCCGACAGGTCGTAAATCTGAAACAGAGAACGGCTGCTTAGAAAAGCCTCTTTAGCTCAGTTGGCCAGAGCACGTGATTTGTAATCTCGGGGTCGTTGGTTCGAATCCGACAAGAGGCTCGAAAGGAAGGGAGGCGGGAGTTTCATCCCGGTTCGTATGAACGAAATGATATGGGTGTTTTCCAGAGTGGCCAAATGGGGCAGACTGTAAATCTGCTGTCTTTCGACTTCGGTGGTTCGAATCCATCAGCACCCACTTCAAGAGATGTTTGCGGAAATAGCTCAGTTGATAGAGCACTAGCCTTCCAAGCTGGGGGTCGCGGGTTTGAGCCCCGTTTTCCGCTCCACTTGCTGTAATAGCTCAGTGGTAGAGCACTTCCTTGGTAAGGAAGAGGTCCTGAGTTCAACTCTCAGTTACAGCTCTCTTGTTTGTGTTAGGAGGAAACTGAAAATTCGTAATAATTAACAAAATTAATAACAAGTAAAATGGCAAAAGAGAATTTTGTGCGCACCAAACCGCACGTAAACATCGGTACTATCGGTCACGTTGACCACGGTAAGACAACTCTGACAGCTGCTATCACAACTGTGCTGGCAAAGGCTGGACTCTCTGAGGTTAAGTCATTCGATCAGATTGACAACGCTCCTGAGGAGAAGGAGCGCGGTATCACTATTAACACCGCTCACGTTGAGTACGAGACAAAGACTCGTCACTACGCTCACGTTGACTGCCCAGGACACGCTGACTATGTAAAGAACATGGTAACTGGTGCTGCTCAGATGGACGGTGCTATTCTCGTAGTAGCTGCAACTGATGGTCCTATGCCTCAGACTCGTGAGCACGTTCTGCTCGCTCGTCAGGTAAACGTTCCACGTTTGGTTGTATTCCTGAACAAGTGTGATATGGTTGAGGACGAGGAGATGCTGGAGCTCGTTGAGATGGAGGTTCAGGAGATTCTCGCTCAGTACGAGTTCGAGGAAGATACTCCAATTATCCGTGGTTCTGCTCTTGGTGCACTGAACGGTGTTGCTAAGTGGGAGGAGAAGGTAATGGAGCTGATGGATACCTGTGACACATGGATCCAGGAGCCACCACGCGCTACTGACAAGCCATTCCTGATGCCTGTTGAGGACGTATTCTCAATCACAGGTCGTGGTACTGTAGCAACTGGTCGTATCGAGACTGGTGTTATCCACGTAGGTGATGAGGTTGAGCTGCTTGGTCTTGGTGAGGACAAGAAGTCAGTTGTAACTGGCGTTGAGATGTTCCGCAAGATTCTTGATGAGGGTCAGGCTGGTGATAACGTAGGTCTGCTACTCCGCGGTATCGACAAGAACGAGATCAAGCGTGGTATGGTACTCTGCCACCCAGGTCAGATCAAGCCATTCAAGAAGTTCAAGGCTTCTATCTACGTTCTGAAGAAGGAAGAGGGTGGTCGTCACACTCCATTCGGAAACAAGTATCGTCCTCAGGCAGGTGTTGAGATGGTAATGCCTGGTGATAACGTAGAGATCACTGTAGAGCTGATCTACGCTGTAGCTCTGAACCCAGGTCTGCGCTTCGCTATCCGTGAGGGTGGTCGCACAGTAGGTTCTGGTCAGATCACAGAGGTTTACGAGGACTAATCCTCTAAACCATCTAGACTCTAGAATTTTCTAGTAATACTAGATAAACGGGCCCCCGCAAAAGGGCGGGGGCTTATTTACGGGAATAGCTCAGTTGGTAGAGCATCGGTCTCCAAAACCGAGGGTCGTGGGTTCGAGTCCTCCTTCCCGTGCTAATAAGGAAAGATTTATGTTTAAGAAGTTTATCGATTATTGCAAAGCTTGTTACGATGAGCTGGCTCACAAGACAACTTGGCCCAGCCGCAAGGAGTTGACTCACAGTGCAGTAGTGGTGCTTTCAGCATCACTGATTATTGCGCTTGTAGTATGGGCAATGGACTTTGTGTTCAAGTCGGTAATGAGTATGGTTTATCCCGGTTAATTTACGCAGTTTAAGAGATGGCTCAGTCAGGAATGAAATGGTACGTACTCCGCGCTGTTAGCGGAAAAGAGGGCAAGGTAAAGGAATATCTTGAGGCCCTCATGAAGCGTGATTCCTTCCTTCAGTCAAATGTAGGTCAGATATTGTTGCCTACAGAGAAATATGCTCAGTTGCGTAATGGTAAGCGTGTGGTAAAAGAGAAGCTCTTCTTGCCTGGCTATGTGTTGGTAGAGGCCAACCTTCAGGGCGAGATGGCTCATACACTGCGCTTTATGCCTAATGTGTTAGGTTTCTTGGGAGGTTTGGATAATCCAACTCCTGTAAAGCAGAGTGATATTAACAGAATCCTTGGTACAGCTGAGGAAACTGAGATTAAGAGTGAAGAGATAGGAGTACCTTATGCTGTTGATGAGGCAGTTAAGGTAACAGATGGTCCTTTCAGCGGATTCAGTGGAATTATCGAAGAGGTGAATGCCGAGAAGCACAAGCTGAAAGTGATGGTTAAGATTTTCGGCCGCAAGACTCCCCTGGAGCTTGGGTATAATCAGGTAGAAAAGGAATAGGACGTAAGTTACGATACGTCTGTTCTATATACTGTCGACGGAGGCTTCCACTCCTTAGACTTATATAAAAATTCAATTAATAACAAACAGAAATGGCTAAAGAAGTTGCTGGATTAATCAAATTACAGATTAAAGGTGGCGCTGCGAATCCCTCACCCCCCGTTGGACCTGCACTGGGTTCTAAGGGAATTAATATTATGGGATTCTGCAAAGAGTTCAACGCCAGAACCCAGGATAAGGCAGGAAAGATTATTCCTGTTGTTATCACCTACTACACTGACAAGTCATTCTCGTTCGAGCTCAAGACTCCTCCCGCAGCTGTTCAGCTGAAAGAGGCTGCTAAGCTTAAGAGCGGTTCTGCCGAGCCAAACCGTAAGAAGGTTGCTAAGGTAACCTGGGATCAGGTTCGCGCTATCGCTGAGGACAAGATGAAAGACTTGAACTGCTTTACCATCGAGTCGGCTATGAAGCTGATTGCAGGTACAGCGCGTAGTATGGGTATCACTGTAGAAGGGGAGTTCCCTGGTAAATAATTAATAACTTCAATTAAGACAATGAGTAAACTGACAAAAAATCAAAAGTTGGTCGCTGAGAAGGTTGAAGCAGGGAAAGCATACTCTTTGAAGGAAGCCGCCGCTCTGGTGAAGGAAATTACTACCACCAAGTTCGACGCTTCAGTTGATATCGATGTACGCTTGGGCGTTGATCCACGTAAGGCTAACCAGATGGTTCGTGGCGTTGTTTCGCTGCCAAACGGTACTGGTAAGGTTACACGTGTGCTCGCTCTCTGTACTCCTGATCAGGAGGCTGCTGCTAAGGAAGCAGGTGCTGACTATGTTGGTCTTGACGAATATATCGAGAAGATCAAGGGTGGTTGGACAGATGTTGATGTTATCATCACAATGCCTTCTTGTATGGGTAAGCTCGGTCCTTTGGGCCGTGTGCTCGGTCCCCGCGGACTGATGCCAAACCCCAAGAGTGGTACTGTTACTATGGATGTTGCTAAGGCAGTTAAGGAAGTTAAGCAGGGTAAGATTGACTTTAAGGTTGATAAGGCTGGTATCGTGCATACATCAATCGGTAAGATTAGCTTCAACGCTGATCAGATCTTTGAGAATGCCAAGGAGTTCATCTCTACCATTATCAAGCTGAAGCCTGCTGCTGCTAAGGGTACATACATTAAGAGTATCTTCCTCTCAAGCACTATGAGCATGGGTATCAAGGTAGATCCTAAATCAGTTGAATAACTCGTTAAAAGATTAGACAAATGAAAAAGGAAGTAAAAGATACTATCATCGTAGAACTTGGTGGACAAGCGAGCTCCGTGAGAAGTGCTTCAAGAATGAGATTAAGCTGCTGATGGTGAAGAACACTCTTCTTCAGAAGGCTTTCGAGGCTTCTGAAATTGATTTCTCACCTCTTTATGAGTGCTTGAAGGGTAACACTGCTGTTATGTTCGCGCAGACAGCTAATGTTCCTGCTAAGTTGATCAAGGAGTACAAGAAGGACGGTATCCCCGCACTGAAGGGTGCATATGCTGAGGAGAGCTTCTTCGTTGGTGCTGACAAGCTTGATGAACTCGTAGCAATCAAGAGCAAGAACGAACTGATTGCCGAGGTTGTAGCTCTGCTGCAGTCTCCTATCAAGAATGTTGTTTCTGGCTTGAATGCCGGTGGCAAGGTTCACGGTCTGCTTGACGCTATCGCTGAGCGTAACAAATAAGCGAAAGTAAGTAACATTAACATTAAAAACAATTAAAATTTTAAATAAAATGGCAGATATTAAAGCTATTGCTGAGGAGTTGGTAAACCTCACAGTAAAAGAAGTAAACGAGTTGGCAACAGTCCTGAAGGACGAGTATGGAATTGAGCCTGCTGCTGCAGCCGTTGCTGTAGCTGCTGGTCCTGCTGCAGCTGGTGCAGCTGACGCAGCTGAAGAGAAGACTTCATTCGACGTAGTTCTGAAGTCTGCAGGTGCTGCTAAGCTCCAGGTTGTAAAGGCCGTTAAGGAGGCTTGTGGTCTTGGT
>ONAK01000018.1 GCA_900315765.1 uncultured Prevotella sp.
CAATGAGTCAGTCTTTGCTCTTTGGTGCTCAGTGTTTTACTAAACTTTTTTAATTTTGAGGGCTGAGATATCATATATTTGGTGGAATTTACTATCTTTGTGGCAGAGATTTGATGTTTTTATTAAACTACTAAACAATTACGACAATGAAGGTACTTATTTTGCAAGGATCGCCACGCGGCAATGGCAACACTGCCTGGATGGCTGAGGAATTTAAAAAGGCGGCAGAAGCTGCTGGGCATGAGGTTACATTAGTTAATGTGGCTAAAAAGAAGATTGCTGGCTGTCTGGCCTGTGAGTATTGTCATAATAAAGGTAATGGTGCTTGTATCCAGAAGGATGATATGCAGGAGCTTTATCCGCTGATGGCTGAAGCTGAGGCTCTGATTCTGGCTGCTCCTATCTATTACTTTACCATCTGCGCACAGATTCAGGCGCCCATTCAGCGTATGTACTGCGTAAATGCACCTGCTAAGGTTAAGAAAATGGCTCTGCTGGTATCGTCGTACTCTCCTGGTGTTTATGATGGTGCTACTGCTGAGTTCCGCGATATCTGCAACTACTGGAAAGTGGAAAATGTGGGTACGGTGACAGCCAAGGTAGATGAGCAGAAAACTGAGGAAACCAAACAGAAAGTGATAGAGCTGGCGAATAAACTCTAAAATTTTTTGTTATGTCGAAATTGTTTCGTATCTTTGTGGCCAAAACAATTTTGATATGGAAGATTCAGCATTAAACAGATATCTTGATGAGATAGGTAAGGAGCAGTTGCTTACCAACGAGGAGGAACGACAGCTGGCGGAGCGTATTGCCAAGGGCGACGAGCGGGCGCTGTCGAAACTGATTGAGGCTAACCTGAAGTTCGTGGTTACGGTGGCGCGCCAGTACAAGGGTAAGGGCGTGGCTATGGAGGACCTGGTGAGCGAGGGTAACATCGGATTGATGAAGGCGGCTGCCAAGTTCGATGCTTCGAAGGGCGTACGCTTTGTGAACTACGCTGTGGTGCACATACGTCAGGCTATAGAGAAAGCGATTGACCAACAGGGTGGACTCTATCAGATACCTAAGGACGTTAAGCAGGATCTGGCTCGCCAGCAGAGCATTCCGCTATCGGTGGATGCGCCATTGGGTCACCGCACGAACATGAGTCTGCTCTCGGTGCTGGTGAACAAGGATGCGCCGTTGGCCGATGAGCGTGTTCACTCAGAGGCTATAGAGGATGCCATTGAGTATGCGCTGGGTACGCTCAACGAGCGTGAACGTCGCGTGGTAAATGCTTTCTTCGGTATCGATCAGGAGCATGAAACGATGGCTGAGATTGCTGAGGATATGGAGCTGAAGCGTGAGCGCGTGCGTCAGATTAGAGACATATCGGTGCGCAAACTGCGCAAGGCTTATCGCAACAAACTGAAATCTGCATAAGATACCAACAAAAAAGGCTCCCGATTGGGAGCCCTTTTTGTTATTTAATCAGATCAACTGAACGTTTCAAGAACTTGTCGAGTGCTTCGCCCTTGAGCATACCGTTCTGCAGCAGAGCGAGGTCGATGAGCTGATGAACCACCGAGTTGCCCTTGGCATAGTCGGCAATAACGGCAGTCTTCTTGTCCTTCTGCTCCTGTACTGCCTTCTCGGCCTCGGCCTTCTGGTCTTTATCCTCCTGGGTAAGCTCGTCGTACTTCTTCTTGTCCTGCTGGGCGCGGATGGCTGCAAGGCGTGCCTCCTGACCCTTAAGCTCGGCCTCGATAGGCTGGAGAGCCTCCTTGGTGGCGGCTGCACTCTCGTCGAGCACCTTCTTTACCAATGGGTGGTCGGAGTTGAGAACGAGGTTGAACGAATCAGGCATCTGGCCATAGAAACTCATGCCTGGCTGGAACTTGCTCATCTCCTTCATACGGCGCATATACTCGTTCTGAGTGATGACTACAGGGCGCGACTCGGCTCCAAGTGCATCAACCTGAACCATAAACTCAGTGTGGTCGAGCTTTGGCAGCTGAGTGCGGAATACGGCTGACAAATTGTCACTCTCGCCCTCGCTGAGATTGTTCTTTGGAGCATCGCTCTTTACAATCAGACGGTCGATGATGTCGCTGTCGACACGGGTGAAATGACTCTTCTCGAATTTCTGCTCCAGTGTCTGGATGGTTGGAACATCGAGCTGGCCATCGAGCAGCAGAACGCTGTAGCCCTTGTCCTGAGCAGCCTTGATGTATGAGTACTGATCGTCCTTATCGGTGGCATATAGATATACCAGCTGATCGTCCTTATCCTTCTGGTTGGCCTCAATCAGTGTCTTGTACTCATCGAAGGTGAAGTACTTACCCTCGGTATCCTTGAAGAGTGCAAACTCCTTGGCGCGATCGTAGAATCCATCCTCGCTGAGGATACCGTAGTTGATGAAGAGCTTGAGATCGTCCCACTTCTCCTCGTATTCCTTGCGATTCTCGCTGAAGATGGCCTTCAGGCGGTCGGCAACCTTCTTGGTGATATAGGTAGAAATCTTCTTAACCTCGCGATCGCTCTGCAGATATGAACGGCTCACGTTCAGAGGAATGTCTGGTGAATCGATGACACCATGCAGCAGAGTAAGGAACTCTGGTACGATGCCCTCTACCTGATCGGTAACAAACACCTGGTTGCAGTAGAGCTGAATCTTGTTCTTCTGCAGTTCGATGCTTGACTTGATTTTTGGGAAGTAGAGGATACCAGTGAGATTGAATGGGTAGTCGACGTTCAGGTGAATCCAGAACAGAGGCTCGTCGCTCATTGGATAGAGTGTGCGGTAGAAGCTCTTATAGTCCTCGTCCTTCAGTGTGCTTGGAGTCTTGGTCCACAGGGGCTCTACGCTGTTAATGATGTTGTCCTCTTCAGTATCAACCTGTTTGCCGTCTTTCCACTCGGTCTTCTTTCCGAAGGCTACAGGCACAGCCATAAACTTGCAATACTTGTTGAGCAGACCCTCGAGCTTGAACTTGTCGAGGAACTCCTTGCAGTCATCGTCGATATAGAGGATGATGTCTGAACCATGAGCCTCGCGCTCGGCATCGTCAATCTCATAGGCAGGTGAACCATCGCAGCTCCACTTTACAGCCTTCGAACCTTCCTTCCAGCTCTTGGTGATAATCTCAACCTTCTTGGCAACCATGAAGCTTGAGTAGAAACCAAGTCCGAAGTGACCGATGATGTTGTTGGCGTTATCCTTATATTTCTCAAGGAAGTCGGTAACGCCTGAGAAGGCAATCTGATTGATATATTTATCGATTTCCTCCTCGGTCATGCCGATACCATGGTCGCTGATGGTGATGGTGCCTTTGTCGGCATCAAGGTTTACGCGTACTGTAAGGTCGCCCAACTCCTGCTTGTACTCGCCCTGAGCAGCAAGTGTCTTAAGCTTCTGTGTAGCGTCGACGGCGTTAGAAACCATCTCGCGGAGGAATATCTCATGATCTGAATAGAGAAACTTTTTGATGACGGGGAAAATATTCTCGGTTGTAACCCCGATGTTACCTTTTTGCATGATTCTACAATTTAAATTAATTTTTGCCGAAGAATCTGCAAATACCGTGCCAAGAGTTTTTTTAGGCACTCAAAAAAATCCCCTCGGGTTTTCCAAGGGGATCTGGTTAATATAGGGTAGGGGATTGAATTACTTCTCGCCCTTCTCCATCTTAGCCTTCAGCTCAGCCAGAGCATCGATGTCGCCGAGAGTTGTGCTAGCGGCAATGTTCTCGATCTTTGGTGAGTCGCTCTTGCGAGCGCTCTTCTTAGCAGCAGCCTTCTTCTCCTCGCGAGCGGGATCCTCGAAGGTGCGGCTGTGAGAGAGGATGATGCGCTTAGAGTCCTTGTTGAACTCGATAACCTTGAACAGGAGAGTCTCACCAGCCTGAGCCTGTGAACCGTCCTCCTTAACAAGGTGCTTAGGAGTAGCGAAGCCCTCTACATTCTCCTCGAGAGAGATAACGGCGCCCTTCTCGAGCATCTCGCTAATCTTACCCTCGTGGATAGAACCTACAGCGTACTTGCCCTCGAATACATCCCAAGGATTATCCTCGAGCTGCTTGTGACCGAGTGACAGACGACGGTTCTCCTTATCGATGTCGAGAACAACAACCTCGATCTGCTCGCCAACCTGTGTGAACTCTGAAGGATGCTTAACCTTCTTAGTCCAGCTGAGGTCGCTGATGTGGATCAGACCGTCAACACCCTCCTCGAGCTCTACAAATACACCGAAGTTGGTGAAGTTGCGAACCTTTGCAGTGTGCTTGCTGCCTACAGGATACTTAGTCTCGATAGCCTCCCATGGATCCTCGCGGAGCTGCTTGATACCCAGAGACATCTTGCGCTCGTCGCGGTCGAGAGTCAGGATAACAGCCTCTACATCGTCGCCAACCTTCAGGAACTCCTGAGCTGAACGCAGGTGCTGGCTCCATGACATCTCTGAAACGTGGATCAGACCCTCAACACCAGGCTGAATCTCTACGAATGCACCGTAATCGGCGATAACAACTACCTTACCCTTAACGTGGTCGCCAACCTTGAGGTTAGCATCCAGAGCATCCCAAGGATGTGGAGTGAGCTGCTTCAGACCGAGAGCGATACGACGCTTCTCGTCGTCGAAGTCGAGGATAACAACGTTAATCTTCTGGTCGAGCTCTACTACCTTGTGTGGATCGTCTACGCGGCCCCAAGACAGGTCGGTGATGTGGATCAGTCCGTCAACACCACCCAGGTCTACGAATACACCGTAGCTGGTAATGTTCTTAACGGTACCCTCGAGGATCTGACCCTTCTCGAGCTTGCCGATGATCTCCTTCTTCTGAGCCTCGAGCTCCTGCTCGATGAGAGCCTTGTGAGATACAACAACGTTGCGGAACTCCTGGTTGATCTTAACAACCTTGAACTCCATTGTCTTGCCTACGAACTGGTCGTAGTCACGTATTGGGTGAACGTCAATCTGTGAACCGGGGAGGAAGGCCTCGATACCGAACACGTCAACGATCATACCGCCCTTAGTGCGGCACTTGATGTAACCCTGGATGATAGCGTCTGCCTCGAGTGCCTCGTTAACCTTCTCCCAAGACTGGCTCAGACGTGCCTTCTTGTGAGAGAGGATCAGCTGACCTTTCTTGTCTTCAGCGCTCTCAACATAAACCTCTACCTTGTCGCCGATCTTAAGATCTGGGTTGTAGCGGAATTCAGAAGCGGGGATGATACCGTCGCTCTTGTAGCCGATGTTGACAACAACTTCCTTCTTGTCAATAGAGATGACTGTTCCCTCTACTACCTGATGGTCGGCAACCTTGTTCAGGGTTTCGTCGTAAGCCTTGTCGAGCTCTTCCTTGCTGATGTTAGCAACTGTTCCGTTCTCGAACTCGTCCCAATTAAAATCGTCGAGTGGCTTAACGTTCTTTGTTAATTCTGACATAATTATAAAATATTTGTGCCCCTCGTTTGTGTGTCGGGGCGGGATCTGGACAGACGTTTACCAGACCATGTTTAAAGGGTTAATAATAGATAGGAGCAAGCGCCTGTTCCGGCCCCTATTCCCCCTACGGGGGAGAAAATCGGCTGCAAAGGTACTACTTTTTTAGTGAATAGTGGATAGTGAATAGAGAATAGTTAAAAGATTTATGAATTATTAACAAAAAGAAAGGACCAACTCATCACGAGCTAGCCCCTTCCATTCCAGTTTTAACCTTTTATACTTTACTTTTACTAACTATTATCGTTTTTCTAAGTAATTATACAAGTAATGGCTTCTTCTTTTTTTCTTCGTCGAGCTTATACGATGCCCTGAGCCATCATGGCATTGGCAACCTTCATGAAGCCGGCTACGTTAGCACCCTTTACATAGTTGATGTAGCCATCAGCCTGAGTACCGTACTTCACGCAGTTCTCGTGAATGTCGTTCATGATGCGCTTCAGGTAGTTGTCAACCTCCTCAGAAGTCCAGCTCAGACGCTCAGAGTTCTGTGACATCTCAAGACCAGATACTGATACACCACCAGCGTTAGAAGCCTTACCAGGAGCATAGCATTAATCTCGTTCTGTGTTGCGCAAGGTAGAGCGATATCAGCTTTCTCGTGCCAAGGACGCTCACCTGCATGGTAAACAGCGTTAGGATACTCCTCAGCATACTCCTTGATACGTCCGCGCTCTACGTTCTTCAGCTCCTTAACATAAGCCAGCTTCTCGAAGTCGATTCCGTCTGGATCGTAGATGTAACCGTCTGAGTCAGAGAGGGTCATAGGAATAGCACCCAGCTGCAGGCACTTCTCAGTAGCATACTGTGCTACGTTACCAGAACCTGAAATCAGCACCTTCTTACCCTTCAGCTCGATGCCGCGTGTAGCCAGCATAGATGTGAGGAAGTATACGCAACCGTAACCAGTAGCCTCAGGACGGATGAGTGAACCACCGAATGAGAGACCCTTACCAGTGAGTACGCCCTGGAACTGGTGTGTGAGCTTCTTGTACTGTCCGAACAGATAGCCAACCTCACGACCACCTACACCGATATCTCCAGCAGGTACGTCCTCATCAGGACCGATTACGCGATAAAGTTCGTTCATGAATGCCTGGCAGAAACGCATTACCTCAGCGTCGCTCTTGCCACGTGGTGAGAAGTCAGAACCTCCCTTTGCACCACCCATAGGCAGAGTTGTAAGAGAATTCTTGAAAGTCTGCTCGAAAGCCAGGAACTTCAGGATACCCAGGTTTACACTCTTGTGATAACGCAAACCGCCTTTGTAAGGGCCAATAGCGTTGTTGTGCTGGATACGGTAACCCATGTTGGTCTGTACCTTACCCTGATCGTCTACCCATGTGATACGGAATTCGCAAACACGATCGGGGATGCAAAGGCGCTCAATCAGATTAGCCTTTTCAAACTCGGGGTGCTTGTTATACTCCTCCTCGATAGTGGGAAGAACCTGAGAAACTGCCTGGATGTACTCCGGCTCATTGGGGAAGCGCTGCTTCAACTCCTCTACAACTTTTGCTGCGTTCATAACTTTAATTCTTTTTTTATTGTTGTTTGTGATTAATTTTAAATTTCTGATTGCAAAATTATAGCATTATCATTGAATTACCAAACTTTTTATCACTTTTTTCTTTAAAATGCTATCATTTTGTAACTTTATTGATATAAGTCAAGGCAAAATGGCATAAAAAAGCCCCTTTCTTGTGTTCGAGCACAAAAAAGAGGCCTTATAAATATAATAATGTGTAACTATTATTTGCCTAATGCTGACAATTTGTTCTTAATTTTGTCCACATACGCATCAATTGTCGCTACAGCCACAATATTTACGACATCTCGTACGCTGGCGCCGAAGTCGATAAAGTGGATAGGTTTGTTAAGTCCCATCTGGATCGGGCCGATGATTTCAGCATCGCTTCCCAGCATCTGCAGCATCTTGTAAGAAGAGCGGGCAGAAGTAAGGTTAGGGAATACCAGTGTGTTAACCTTCTTACCCTTCAGTTTGGTGAATGGATACTCCTGGTCGCGCAGCTCATTGTCGAGTGCAAAGCTCAGCAGCATCTCACCATCGATAGGCAGATCGGGATACAGCTCCTGCATCTTGGCAACCGTGTTCTTCACCTTCAGTGCACCTGCGCTGGTGCTACTACCGAAGTTAGAGTGGCTTACCAAAGCGATGACAGGTTTCTCGTTGAAGAAGCGAACGGCTGTGGCTACGAGCTTAGAGATATCGAGCAGAGCCTCCTCGCTTGGGTTCTCGTTCACCATGGTGTCGGCGATGTAATAAGTTCCCTTAGGCGAGTTGATGATGTGCATAGTTCCGAAGTGCTTGTACTCAGGACGGATACCGATAACTTCGTTAACAACCTTAATGGTGTTAGAGTACTTGGTGTACAGACCAGTGATGAATGCATCAGCCTCGCCAGTCTCAACCATCATCATGCCGAAGTAGTTGCGCTCAAACATCTTGTCGTTAGCCTCCTGGAAGGTATAACCATCGCGCTGGCGCTTTTCTGTAAGAATGCGGGCATAGCGCTCACGGCGCTCCTGCTCGTTGGGGTGGCGCAGGTTTACAATCTCAATGCCGTCGAGACTCAGGTCGAGCGATGCAGCAAGTTTGGTGATAACCTCATCGTTACCCAGCAGGATGGGGTAGCAGATACCCTCGGCCTTAGCCTGAACGGCAGCCTTCAGCATGGTGGGGTGAACAGCCTCGGCAAACACTACGCGCTGTGGGTGAGCAGCAGCTGTGGCGTAGAGCTTCTGTGTGAGCTTGGTTTCCTGACCCAGCAGAACTGACAGCGAACGCTTGTACTCATCCCAGTCGTCGATATTCTTACGAGCCACACCGCTCTCGATGGCAGCCTTAGCAACAGCCGAAGATACCTCGGTGATGAGTCGTGGGTCAACTGGCTTTGGAATGAAGTAGTTGCGTCCGAAGGTCAGGTTGTTCACCTTATATACATCGTTCACAACATCGGGTACAGGCTGCTTGGCCAAATCGGCGATAGCGTTTACGGCAGCCAGCTTCATCTCTTCGTTGATGGCTTTGGCGTGTACGTCGAGAGCACCACGGAAGATGTAGGGGAATCCGATAACGTTGTTAATCTGGTTTGGATAGTCGGTACGACCAGTCGACATCAGTACGTCTGGGCGTGCCTCCATAGCGTCTTCGTACGAAATCTCAGGAACAGGGTTGGCCAGCGCAAAGATAACAGGGTCTTTTGCCATCGACTTAACCATATCCTTTGAAAGAACATTACCCTTCGACAGACCTACAAATACATCAGCATCCTTCACGGCCTCGGCCAGGGTGTGGATGTCGGTACGATTGGTGGCAAAGAATTTCTTCTGCTCGTTCAGGTCGGTACGCTCTGTTGAGATAACGCCCTTAGAGTCGAGCATGACGATATTCTCTTTCTGAGCACCGATGGCCATATACAGCTTAGTGCAGCTGATAGCAGCAGCACCAGCACCATTAACTACAATCTTAACCTTCTTAATGTCCTTATTGATTACCTCCATGGCGTTCTTCAGTCCGGCGGCCGAGATGATAGCAGTGCCGTGCTGGTCGTCGTGCATCACAGGGATGTCGAGTGTTTTCTTCAGGCGGTCTTCGATATAGAAGCACTCAGGCGCTTTGATGTCCTCAAGGTTAATACCTCCGAAGGTAGGAGCAATGCGCTCAACAGCCTCGCAGAACTTCTCGGGGTCTTTCTCTGCTACCTCGATATCAAACACGTCGATACCACCATATATCTTAAAGAGCAGTCCTTTTCCTTCCATAACGGGCTTGCCGCTAAGTGCGCCAATATCGCCCAAACCCAGTACTGCTGTACCGTTTGAGATCACTGCTACCAGATTTCCCTTATCTGTGTATTTATACGCATCGTCGGGGTTCTCCTGAATTTCTAGACAAGGATATGCTACTCCTGGTGAGTAAGCTAGGCTTAAGTCTGTTTGTGTACGATAAGCCTTTGTAGGCTTAACTTCAATTTTACCTGGACGTCCGCTCTCGTGATAGATGAGTGCGGCTTCTTTCGAGATCTTTACCATTGTAGTGTATTATTAATTATGTGATTATTCTGAAATACGGGCGCAAAAATACTAAAAACTTATGAAAAACATTTGGGTTTTTGAATTTTTTTTGTATCTTTGCCCCAAAATGGATTAATATGCAAGAAAATAGTGAGATTTCTCAGTACAAATTGGGGCTTCGCGACAAAATCGTTGATGTAGCAATGAATCTTTTCACCAAGCACGGTATTCGTTTGGTGAGGATGGATGATGTGGCTCATGAGCTGGGTATTTCTAAGCGAACTATCTATGAGTTGTATGAAAAGAAAGAAGATTTGCTCTACGAGGTAGTGGTGTGTCACTTCAAGAAGCGTCAGGCTGTGATGGCCGAGGTGCTGAGTCGTTGCAATGACGTGATGGAGATTCTGCTGGAGGTTTATCATCAGAAGGTGTCCGACTTCAAGAACACCAATCCGTTATTCTTCACGGAGATGATACGCTATCCTCAGTTGCAGGTATTTCTTAACGAGCAGAATCAGGCGATGCGCCAGCATAGTCTCGATTTCTACCAGCGTGGTGTAGAGGAGGGCTATTTCCGTGCTGATGTGAACTATCGCTTGGCCATCATGCTGTTCGACGTGATGGGACAGTTCATTATGGAGAAAGAGCTGTATCGCACTTATTCCATCGAGGAGATTTTCAAGAATATCGTGTTTGTATCTATCCGAGGCATGTGTACCCAGCGAGGCGTACAAGCTATCGATAAGATACTGGGATAAGGAAACATAAAAAATCCCCGCTCTGCTTAGGGCGGGGATTATTATTGATGGTTTACTGATGCTGCTCGCGAAGCAGATCGTTAACAGTCTTAACGGGGTTGAATGTGCCCAGAGGAACCTCAACAAATACGGTGCTCCAATTGCTCATGGCGCCGTTCCACAGTCCTGGCAGCTCTAGTGCCTTAAGCTCCTTGCCAGCCTTCGACTTGGAAGAGATGAAACCTGTGGTCTTGTCGACAAACTCAGGCAGATTGAATGGTTTGCCCTGATAATCCTTCACGGCGCAAACCAAATCTACTGGGTTGAAGTGTGTGCCCTGGGTGAACATCTTCATGTAAGCCTCGTTGTTGGTGTCAATCTGACTGCTCTCCAGAATCTGCAGACTAACGGTTCCGTCCTGATTATAGGTAAGGAATGGGCCACCTCCAGGTTCGCCCACATTCTTTACAACACCACAAACGCGCATTGGGCGGTTCAGTTTGGTGCGCAGATACTCGGCATCCACCTTGTTGTTCTTGGCGTCGGTGCACAGGTTCTTGCTTACAAATGCGGCAATCTCTTCAATCTGGGCTGGGGTAGCGCCTGCATCCAGAATCCTCAGATACTCAAAGGCCTGCTTCTGCAGTGTTACCAGCACGCCGGCTATTACCTGCTTCCACTCAACGGTCTCAGGCTTCAAGCGGTCGGGAACCACATTATCGATGTTCTTGATGAAGATAACGTCGGCTTCAATCTCGTTCAGATTCTCGATAAGCGCACCGTGGCCACCTGGACGGAACAGCAGTGAGCCGTCTTCGTTGCGGAATGGGGTGTTGTCGGGATTGGCGGCAACGGTATCTGTTGAAGGCTTCTGCTCGCTGAAGCTGATGTCGTACTTGATACCATACTTCTTTGCAAAGTAGTCGGCCTTTTCTGCAACCTTAGCCTTAAACAGCTCCATATGCTCGTGGCTCACGGTGAAGTGTACGTGTGCTTCTCCGTTGCTGGCAGCATAGAGTGCGCCCTCTACCAGATGCTCCTCCATTGGTGTGCGTGCACCCTCGGCATATTTGTGGAACAGCAGCAATCCCTTTGGAAGCTGTCCGTAGTTCAGTCCCTCGGCCTTCAGCATGTTGGCGGCAACGGCCTTGTATTTTCCCTCTGCCATCAGCGCCTTGATACCCTTGCCCTCGTTCTTCTGGCACACAGCGTCGAGAGCCTCGTAGAAGGCAAAGTTCTCTATCTGGTCGAAGTATTTCTTCTCAAAGTCGGTAGTTGGTACATCATAGTCGGCATCAACAAATGCAAACATGTTTTTGAACATACGGCTTGCAGCACCGCTGGCAGGCACAAATTTTACTACTCGCTTGCCCTGAGCCTTATACTCGTTCCATGCTTTTACCAACTTCTGGCGCTCGTCGGCATCAGGGGCAATAATACCTTTTCCTATGCCTGCTGCAGCCTCTAATTTAAGGAATGGAAAACCTGTTTTAAACTCATTCAACTGATTCTCGATTTGCTCGGGGGTGATACCCTTTTCTGCAATTTGCTTCAAGTCTTTCTCTGCTAACATAATTAAATAAGGTGTTTTTAGTCAAAAAATCTACGGCAAAAGTAACCATTTTTTTCGAAAAATGCTAATTAATTCCAAGAAAAATGTATCTTTGTAGCGAAATTTATTATTTATGGCAGAAAAATTTGCATTTACATACGAACAGAAGAAACGCATGGCGCAGCAAACGGCTCAGATTCTTACTGAAGAAATCGGGCTGAAAGGCGATGCCATCGATGCTGTTGAGCTGATACCCGACATCGAAGCTGGCAATATCACCATCGAAGAGGTTGAGCATACTCACGGCGAGTCTGTTGCCCGAATATTGCGCGGTTTGAACCGCATCCAGCAGCTTTACGATAAGAACCCTGTCGTTGAGAGCGAGAACTTCCGCAATCTGCTGCTGTCGTTTGCCGAGGATATGCGTGTCATCCTTATCATGATTGCCAATCGTGTCAATCTGATGCGCCAGATACGCGACTCGGAAAATCAAGAGGCTAAGCTTGAGGTGTCGCAAGAGGCGGCTTACCTCTATGCACCGCTTGCCCACAAGTTGGGCTTGTATAAGCTGAAGAGCGAGTTGGAAGACCTCTCGCTCAAGTATATGGAGCACGATGCTTACTACCATATCCGTGAGAAGCTGAGTGCTACAAAGTCAGCTCGCGATGCCTACATCGAGCGATTCATAAAGCCTGTAGAACAGAAGGTTACGGCTGCTGGCATCAAGTGCCACATTAAGGGGCGCACCAAGTCTATCCACTCCATCTGGCAGAAGATGCAGAAGCAGAAGTGCCCCTTCGAAGGTGTGTACGATCTGTTTGCCATCCGCATCATTATCGACTGTCCTCTGGAGCTCGAAAAGATGCAGTGCTGGCAGGCTTATTCCATCATCACCGATATGTATCAGCCCAACCCCAAGCGTCTGCGCGATTGGCTCTCAGTGCCTAAATCAAATGGCTACGAGAGTCTGCATATAACTGTGCTGGGGCCTGAACAGAAGTGGGTTGAGGTACAGATACGTACTGAACGCATGGACGAGGTGGCCGAGCGAGGTGTGGCAGCCCATTGGCGCTATAAAGGCGTGAAGGGCGAGACGGGCCTCGACGAGTGGCTCACAGGCATCCGCTCAATGCTTGAGCATGCCGATGGGCTCGATGCTATGGACCAGTTTAAGATGGACCTTTACGAGGACGAGGTGTTTGTGTTTACTCCTGCAGGCGATTTGTGGAAGTTCCCTGTTGGTGCCACAGTGCTCGATTTCGCCTATCATATCCATTCGAAGCTGGGCAACCAGTGTACGGGCGGTCGCATCAACGGTAAGGTGGTGCCCATACGCTATCAGCTTAAGAGTGGCGACCAGGTAGAGATTCTTACTTCGGCCAATCAGAAACCCCGTCAGGAGTGGCTCACTATCGTCAAGACTTCGCGCGCCAAATCAAAGATTCGTCTGGCGCTTAAAGAAACCCAGGTGAAAGATGGTCTCTTTGCCAAAGAGATGCTGGAGCGCAAGTTCCGTAATCGTAAGATTGAGCAGGACGACAGCATCATGTTTAATGTCATCCGCAAGATGGGCTATAAGGAGGTGAGCGACTTCTATAAGGCCATAGCCGATGGTGTTCTTGACACTAACGATGTACTCGATAAGTTCTTGGAACTCAAGGGAAAAGAAACGGTGGTTACAGGAGATAATCAAGCGCGTTCGGCATCCGAATTTGAGCTTGATGAGTCGAAGATTGCTGGTCTGAACACAGCTATCAACGATGATGTCCTGGTTATCGACCGCAACCTCAAGGGCCTTGATTATCAGTTGGCCAAATGCTGTTCGCCCATCTATGGCGACGATGTCTTTGGCTTTGTAACCGTGAATGGTGGTATCAAGATTCACCGTTGCGATTGTCCCAATGCTCCTGAGTTGCGCCGCCGTTTCGGCTATCGCATCGTTAAGGCCAAGTGGAGTGGCAAAGGCTCGTCGCAGTACAGCATTTCTCTGCGTGTAATCGGTAACGATGATATAGGTATTGTAAACAATCTCACCAGCATTATCTCAAAGGAAGAGAAACTGGTTTTGCGTAGCATCAATATTGATAGCCACGATGGATTGTTCAGTGGTAATATCGTGGTGATGCTCGAAGACACCTCACGTCTTGAAGCCCTGCTCAAGAAACTCCGCACCGTTAAAGGTGTAAAACAAGTAGAAAGAATCTAATAACAGTATAATATGAAGAAGCGTATTTTTATTCTGCCCCTCATTGCTTTTGCACTTGCGTTCGCATCTTGTCGTGGTCGCAGTCAGCAGCTCACTCCCATCGTCGAGGAGAACATCGAGTATCGCCCATTGGTAACCGATTCGGCTGCTATCGACTCTATTAACAACTCAGGTATGGTTGATAACGATGCCGCCCTTGAGATGCCCGATATTCCTAAGGATAAGGATATCGACATGAATGCCAGCGATGCAGAGATTATGGATGTTATGAGTGGCTCTGGCGATGGCGAACTGACCAAAGAGGCCGATCCGCTGAAACAGTAGCTACTCGCGATAAATCCAGGCTAACAGCTTGTTCACCCATTTGATGGAGAAACGGAACCATCGATAGGTGCTTTGCTCCTTACCGCCGAATTTCAGTATGAACTCGCGGTAGGGATTCTTTCCGTATGGCAGTCCTACGTCCATAAACCTCATGTGCTGGTAGCCCTTTTCGTATGCGTATTTCATCACATCCCACACCACCATCGTGTCTGGGTGCAGGTTGTGGAAGGTTTTTCGTCTGAATGCCGAGTACCACAGATACGCGTCGCCCTCGCTGTAGACCACAGCCGCACAACCTATCACCCATCCGTGATATTTGGTTAGAAAAAGCTCTCCGTCGCCGTTTTCCATCACCTTTTTAAAAAACAGGTCGTCTGGAATAAAACGTTTAGGCTTCAGTATGTTGTGCTTTCTCAGCAGTCGCGAGAAAGCCTTGAAGTCCTCCTCCGTCTTTACCAGTTCGGTTTTCACGCCGCGTTTGTGCGTGTTGTCGATGGTTCGCTGCAGTTTCTCGGTTATGCGTTCCTCTGGTGCACGCCTATGCAGCGAGTTGTGAATACTAATCCAGTTCACGGGGTAGTATCCAGCCTGTTTTAGGTGTTTGTAGCCTAACATCTTCTGACTCATGTGGCTCACCTCGATATACAGCACGCGGTTGTCCAGTTTCTGTGTCAGTGCTCTCAGCATCTCGTCCAGCAGTTCGTCTTTTGTCGTCGGGTCGGCATACACGCCTTCGCCCAGCACTCTACAGTGTATCATCAGGTAGGGTGGCAGTATCAGCGTGCGATATCTCACTATGCCCAGCATGTGACTCAGCTCATTGCCCTTCTCATCGGTAACCACCACCATATACGGCCGTTGGTGAGGTGCAGCCTCCAGTACTTCCATCAGTTTTCGGCTGTGGAAATAGCTGCCCTCCTTTAGCGGTGGCAGTTGGCGACACTTAGTATAAATGTTAGTAACTAGCTGGTTCATACTGCAAAGATACGTTTTTTGAGTCACGAATTACACGAATTTCACGAATTTTTATAGTTTTTCGTGTTAATTCGCGTATTTCGTGCCAAAATATCATTATCTTTGCAGCAAAAATTGATATTACGCTTATGACAAGTTTTAAAGATTTGGCGCAGATGCGCCGCAGCCATCGCAAGTTCTCGTCTCAGGAAATCGACCCTGAGCACCTCAAGCTTATACTTCGTGCCGCCCTGATGTCGCCTACGTCAAAGAGTCAGCGCGCTTGGCAGTTTGTTGTTGTCGACGATCCTCTCGACATCGAGAAACTCAGCGACGCTAAGAACATGGGCAGTCAGTTTCTCAAGGGCGCCCCTGTGGCCATTGCCGTTCTGGGCGATCCCATGCAGAACGACTGTTGGGTAGAAGATGGCTCCATCGCTGCTATCTCTATGCAGTATCAGGCCGAGGAGCTTGGTTTGGGTTCTTGCTGGATTCAGATGCGTGGTCGCGGTCTCGACGATGGCACTCCTGCCGATGATGTCATCCGTGGCGTACTTGGTATTCCCGATAACTTTAATTGTCTCTGCATCCTCGCCTTAGGTCATTGGCAGGATGAGCGCAAACCTCAGGACGAAGAGAAACTAAAGTGGGAAAACGTTCACTTGAATAAGTTTTAGTTTATAGTTCATAGTTGGCAATGATTAACTACGATTTAAATAAGATAAAAGCCATCATTTTTGATATTGATGGGGTGCTCAGTTGCTCTACCATCAATCTCAGCGAGGATGGACTCCCTCTGCGAACCGTTAATATCAAGGACGGTTATGCCATACAGTTGGCTGTTAAACTCGGCCTTCGCATTGCCATACTCTCTGGCGCTAAAGTAGATAGTGTACGCGTGCGTTATGAGGGGCTGGGTGTTCAGGATATCTATCTGGGTTGTGCCGTCAAGATAGCCACCTACGATGAGTTCCTGGCCATGTACGGCTATACCGATGATGAAATCATGTATATGGGCGACGACATCCCCGATATGGAGATTATGCGCAGGGTAGGGTGCCCCGTGTGTCCTAACGATGCATGTCCTGAGATTAAGGCCATCAGCACCTATATCAGTCATATCGATGGCGGTCGTGGTTGCGGTCGCGATGTCATCGAGCAGGTGTTGCGTGCTCAAGGCAAATGGGTGATGAACGAAAAAGCTTTCGGATGGTGAAATACATATTAGCAAGTAATTCGCCGCGAAGAAAAGAACTTCTTGCAGGCTTGGGCTTGGATTTCGAAGTGCGCGTGATTGACGGTATCGATGAGAGTTATCCTTCGTCGCTGCCAGCATGCCAAGTAGCGCAGTTTATCGCCGAGAAGAAGGCCGATGCCTATCGCGCCACTTTGCAGGCCGATGAGCTTATCATCACAGCCGATACTGTAGTTATTGTTGGCGCTGATATCCTTGGCAAGCCCAAGGACGAGGCCGATGCCGTACGTATGCTTCGCGAGATTAGTGGTCGCACCCATCAGGTCACCACAGGTGTCTGTTTGCTCACTGCTGGCAAGCAGCGTTCGTTCTCTGTCACCACCGATGTCACCTTCAAGCAGCTCACCGATGATGAGATCCGCCATTATATAAAAACCTATCACCCCTTCGATAAGGCAGGAGCCTATGGCATTCAGGAGTGGATAGGATATATCGGCGTTACAGGTCTTCACGGCAGCTACTACAATGTGATGGGCCTGCCTGTGCAGCGTATCTATACCGAGCTCCAGCGCTTCTAATCTATCTTTTGTATTTGTTCGTTCCGTTGGCAAATATATGTAATAATTCCGAAAGTTGCAAGTTTTTCGCAAAAAAAAAGCCAAATCCCCCGTTTTGTCATTCCGAGCAACCACCCTCCTACGTTGTCATCTCGAGCACCACCCTCCCTTGTCATTCCGAGCGGAGTCGAGGAATCTCTGCGGCTTTAGCCGTTTGCGCCTTTGGGCGCATTCATGAGATTTCTTGGACGAGCCAAGCGAGCGGAGCTCGAGCGCTCCACGCGCTAACGCTTGGTCGACATGACATAAGTGTGGTGGAGGAAGGATGTTGTTGTTAAAATTTTTGTTACTTATATCTCTCTTGTCATTTCGAGAATAGGTGAGCCCTCTTTTGCTATCGCACGTGGAATATTTTCTTGGTGCACGTGGGAGAATCTTTTTCCTCGCGCGGGAGCATTTTCTCTATCTCTTATTGATAATGCAAAGGTACGAAATTTTCGTGGGTATATGAAATATTAAGTGTTAATGAATTGTTAAATAACAATACTGCCTAAGATTGAATTCAGTATTCAGTATTCAGTTTTTATTTTCACACCCCCTTATCTAAGGAATAGTTAAGTTTAATATTATATATATTATAATATATATAATATTAAAAATATAATTTATAAATAAATCTCTCTTAACGAGTACGGCCCTATTATAAAACTGAATTCTGAATTCTGAGTACACTCGACTTCACACGAGGGGGATGAAGGGAGATATGACTGCATTTTGACGTATGGCTGAGGTGGGCTCGGCGCAAAATATTGTTTTTAAACGCGTGAAATATTGTTTAAATGTTGCCTGCAAAGAATATTTTATATAACTTTGCAGGCAGATTTTTATATTTGGAAGGTAATTATGGCAAAAGGAAAATGGATAGGAGGATTCATAGGATGGATGGCTGGTGGTCCGCTGGGAGCGCTGGCAGGATACCTGTTGGGTTCTCTGTTTGATAATATGCTCGACGGCGTTAATAATCCTGACAATAGCGGTACATGGGGCTCGTCGACGTATGAGGATTATAATACTGCTTATCAGCAGGCCTACCGTCAGCGACAGATGCAGGGCGATAGAAACAGTTTTCTGTTTGCGCTGCTGGTGCTGTCGTCGTATATCATCAAAGCTGATGGCAAGGCTATGCACAGTGAGATGGAACTGGTAAGACAGATGCTGCGACAGAATTTCGGAGCATCGGCTGTGCAGCAGGGGAACGAGATATTGAACCGATTGTTTGAGGAACAGAAGCGTGAGGGATGGCAGCAGTTTAAGCATACTGTGAGTGAGTGCTGTAGTCAAATTAACCGACAAATGGATTACTCGCAGAGGCTGCAGCTGTTGAACTATCTGGTGATGGTGGCTAAGGCCGACGGTAGTGTGCCCCAGAGTGAGATAACAGCCTTGAAAGAGGCGGCGCAGTGGATGGGACTGAACACCAACGAGGTGGACCAGATGCTGCATCTTGGTAGAGAGACGCTAGAGGACGCCTACAAAGTGCTTGGCGTGAGTCCGAATGTGAGCGATGACGAGCTGAAAAAGGCCTATCGCAAATTGGCATTACAGCATCATCCTGACAAGGTGGCTGCACTGGGCGATGACGTTAGAAAGGCGGCTGAAAAGAAGTTTCAGGAGATAAATGCTGCCAAAGACAGAATCTGGAAGGCCAGGGGACTGTAATTTTTTATATTTTTATAGGAAAATATTTGGTAGTATGGAGTTTTTTGCTTAATTTTGCACTGATTAAATTTGATTGGTGCCAATGAAACTCAGATTGCAATATGTGTTACTACTGCTTACGTTTGCCATCGCGGTGAATGCAGACAATTTAGGCTATACCAATGAAAAACCGTTGCTTTTTGGTATTGATCAGGATTATCCACCATTAGAATACGTTGACGGAAGCGGAAATCCAGCCGGTGTAGACGTGGAATTTACCAAACGACTGATGAGTCGTCTGAATATCCCTATGACGTTTAAACCCAACAAATGGGCATCTATTGCTGGCGACGTGATTCAGGGAAAGGTTGATCTGGCCATGATGGTTTACTCGCCCTATCGTAGCAACGACGTGAACTACTCGCGATCGGTACTGAGACTGTACTACCAGATTGTGACTCGCAAGGGCGAGCGAAAAAATTACGGACTGAGAGATGTGAAAGGCGAGGAGATAGCCCTGATGCAGAGCAGACCCGTGGTTGACACACTGAAGAAAAGCGGCGCTAAGATTGTGATAGTCTACGACTTGACAAAGGCTATGAAAGATCTGGCTGCAGGCGATTACGATGCTGTGATATGCTATCGCTATCAGGCCAAATATATGATAGCCAAGTACAAACTCAATAATCTGGAAACAGAAGACCTGACGCTGACGCCAAGAGAATACTGTTACGTGAGTCATAACAAGGAGCTGATAGATGCTATCAATACCGAATTGGACAAGATGGTGCAAGGGGGCGTTGTAGAGGATGTTTACGGACATGTGGCTTCGCACTTTGACGGTCTGATCATTCCGAAGTGGGTATGGTATGCCATTACCTTGCTGGTGTTTGCGATTATGGCGGGCATCATTGTGATGCAGTACAGAAACAAGAAAAATCTGAAGAAGGCGCTGGAACTGGCTCGCGAGAACGAAGAGAAAGCCAAGGCTAACGAAGAGAAAGCTAAGGCCAACGAAGAGAAGGCCAGAGCGAGCGAGGAGACGGCCCACCAAAGTGCTGCAGAGGCTAAGAAGAATGCCGAGATAGCACAGCGTAATGCCGACGTGGCAAAGCGAAACGCCAAAGAGGCCGAGCACAACGCCATGGTAGCCAATCAGAACGCGGCAAAGGCCCGTGAGGCTGCAGAGGCTGCACGCAAGAGTGAGGAACTGAAGGATATTTTCATGGGCAACATGAGTCACTCGCTGCGCACACCGCTTAATGCAATCATAGGTTTCAGCGATCTGCTGATGACGATGGACGAAACGGCGCTGCCACGAGAGGAGCAGTTGAACCTGTTGCAGCTGATAAACAAGAACGGACTCGAACTGCTGCACATGATTAACGAACTGCTCTCGTTGAGCGATATAGAGGGACAGAGTCAGTTGTTCCAGCGCGAGGTGACGGATGTAGACTACGAAATGGGGCAGTATGCTGCAGAGATAAGGCCACAGTTGCACGAGGGCGTTGTGCTGCAGGTGGAGGAGCCTGTGGAAGGTATGCGCGCACTCTTAGACAAGAAACTGATGAAGGTGGTGACCATGCATCTGCTTGACAATGCAATGCAGCACACCCAAGAGGGACAGATAACGCTGGCATACTACGTGAAGGAGGGTGGTATGTATGTAGAGGTGAAGGATACTGGCGAGGGTCTGCCCGAGAAGTTGAAGAATAATATTTTCGGTCTGCTGAGCGACCGTAATACATACACACACGACGAGAGTCAGGAAAACCCAGGACTGGGCCTAAGCGTATGTAAGGCAATCATAGACCGTTGTAACGGAAAAATAGATGCACGCGAAAATACAGAAGACGGCAAAGGCACGATATTCTGGTATTGGGTGCCTGTAGAGATTTTAAATTAGAGGAGCATAGAGAATGACACTGATAATAGTAATACTACTGCTGTTAGGTTATGTTGTGATAGCAACAGGGCACACTACGGGTGTGAACAAGAGTGCTATCGCTATATTCATTGGAACTGTGGGTTGGGTGGTATACATCTGCTACGGTACCGACTTTGTGATGCAGCGACATGCCGAGGACTACTGGACTTTCCTGAACGGCGACCTGCCATCGAGCGAGGCGGTGAAGTATTACATATATAATAATGTGTTCCTTTATTATGTGGGCCGTGCAGCGAGTATCGTGATGTTCCTGCTGGCCACGATGATTATTGTGGAGATTCTGCACAACAACGGATGTTTTGACTTTGTGACCAAGTGGATTAAGACACGCAATCCAAAGCGCCTGTTGTGGACTATCACGCTGGCCACATTCATCCTGTCGGCAAATCTCGACAATCTTACTACAGCCACAATGATGCTGGTGATAATGCACTCGATAGTGCAGAACCGCAGACAGAGAATGCTGATAGGTGCTGCAATAGTAATAGCGGCTAACTGCGGCGGATGCCTTACCGTGATCGGCGACCCGACAACGCTAGTGCTGTGGGGCGACGGAGCAATCACTGCATCGAGATATACTGCGTATATGGTTCTGCCAGTGATGTTGGCATGGATAGTGCCTACCATACTGATAAACCGTCAGTTGCCTGAGCGACTCGACACGCAGTGGGCACCAATGCCATTCCGCGGCGACGACACCAACCTGCTGCCTTGGCAGCGCATCGTCATGCTGTTTGTGGGTATCGGCGGTCTGTGGTTCATTCCTACATTCCACAACATCACTAAGCTGTCGCCATTCCTTGGGGCACTGTGTGTGCTCAGTGTGCTGTGGGTGGTAAACGAGGTGATGAACCGCAAGCTGATGAGTGCCGACCAGATGCAGCAGCGACTGACACCACGATCGGTGCAGTATGGCTCGTTACAGCAGATACTGTTTGTGATGGGTATCATGCTGGCTATGGGCGTAGTGACTGAGACGGGCGTGTTTGGCGATGTGGCACAGTGGATTGACGATACATTCGGCAACGTATGGCTGTTGGGAATCGTATCAGGACTGCTGAGCGGCATAGTTGACTCGTTCACAATAGCCATGAGCGACATATCGCTCTATCCGGTAGCTGATGCAGCCATAAAGGGCAGCTATGCTGAGAACTTTATGACCAATGGCGCCTACTGGAAGATTATATCCTACTGTACTGCTGTGGGCGGATGCCTGCTCTGTGTGGGCTCGGTTAGCGGACTGGCGCTGATGAAGATGGAACACATCAAGGTGGGCTGGTATATGAAGAACCTGACACCAAAAGTGCTTGCAGGTGGGCTGATAGGACTGTTGGTGCTGTGGATTGAAGTGAATTTTATATAACTAACAACAATATTTTTTAAGGAAAAAAGAAATATGGGAAAGATTAAGACGATTGGTATCCTGACGTCGGGAGGCGATGCACCAGGAATGAATGCCGCCATACGTGCCGTGACACGTGCTGGTATTTATAACGGCTTTACAATCAAAGGTATATATCGCGGATACGAGGGTCTTATTAATGATGAGGTACAGACCTTCACTACAGAGAACGTAAGTGGAATCGTGACACGCGGAGGTACAATACTGAAGACTGCACGCTCGAAGGAGTTTATGACACCCGAGGGTATGCAGAAGGCATATGAGACTTGTGTGAAGGAAGAGATAGATGCACTGGTAGTTATCGGTGGAAACGGTTCGCTGACAGGTGCTCGCAACTTCGGTATGGAGTTCGACTTCCCTTGTATCGGCTTGCCAGGAACCATTGACAACGACCTTTATGGTACCGATGCCACCATCGGTTACGACACCACTATGAATACCATCATGGAGTGTGTCGATCGTATTCGTGATACTGCCAACTCTCATGAGCGTATCTTCTTTGTCGAGGTGATGGGGCGTGATGCTGGCTTCCTGGCTCAGAACTCTGCCATCGCCTGTGGTGCTGAAGCTGCCATTGTGCCAGAGGAATCGACTGATGTCGACCAGTTAGCCCAGTTCATGAGTCGTGGTATCCGCAAGTCAAAGAAGTCGTGTATCGTGATTGTATCCGAGAGTCCTAAGTGTGGCGCTCTTTACTATGCAGATCGTGTCAAGAAGGAGTTCCCAGAGTTCGACGTGCGTGTGTCTATCCTGGGTCACCTGCAGCGTGGTGGTACACCATCTGCTCGCGACAGAATCCTGGCAGCTACCACTGGTGTGGGCGCTATCGAGGCCATCAAACAGGGACAGCGCAACGTGATGGTAGGTATTCGCAATAACGAGGTGGTTTATGTGCCATTCAGTGAGTGTATACGTACCGACAAGCGATTCGATAAACGATTGATTAAGGTACTCGATGAGCTTAGTATCTAATTGACAATTGATAATTGACAATTGATAATTATGCCAGATATTAAGAAGATTGTATTGACTGGAGGTCCATGTGCTGGTAAGACTACGGCGCTGGTGAAGATAACCGAGTACTTTTCAGGATTCGGCTATAAGGTGTTTAACGTGCCCGAGGTGCCTACTATATATAGCACTGCCGGCTGGAACTACCTTACGCCAAACCGTGAACTGTATTATCAGGGCGAGCGTGCCATTCTTGAGACTCAGCTGGCACTTGAGAACCAGTTTATGCAGCTGGCCAAGGTGTGCGAAAAGCCTGTACTCATCGTTTGCGACCGTGGTGCGATGGACATCTCGGCATATATCAAGCCTGAGGAGTGGGACGAGATAACACGTATGGCAGGAACCAACTCGGAGGCGCTGCGCCAGAGTTACGACGCTGTGCTGCATCTGGTGAGTGCTGCCGACGGAGCCGAGCAGTATTACACGACTGCCACCAACGCCACACGCTATGAACAGGCCAACGAAGAAGGACTGCGCGTGGCGCGCGAACTTGACAAGAAGGTCATAAAGGCTTGGACGGGTCATCCACATCTGCGTGTCATCAATAATCACGACGACTTTGAAAACAAGCTGAACCGCGTGCTCACAGAAATATCGAAGGTAGTGGGACTGCCACTGCAGGCTCAGGAGGAGCGCATCTTCCGCGTTGAGCTTACAGGCGAGATTCCTGAGTGCTCGGTAAGTGAGATTACGCAGACCTATCTGGTATCAGAGCCAGGCAGCGAGGTAAGACTGCGCAGACGTGAGTGGAGCGGCGGTAAGGTGGTGAATGTTCACCGCTCGAAGAAGCGCATCAACGACAACGAGGTGATTGAGACTGAGCGCCAGGTGGACAACAACCTGTACGAGCAGATGTTATCGCAGGCAGACCCATATCGCGCCACCATCCGTAAGAAACGTCAGAGCTTCATCTGGAAAGGGCAGTTCTTCGAGATTGACACATTCTTGGAGCCTGTAAATAATCTGGTGATGATGGAGACCAAGGGAGTTACAGAGAAAGAAACCGTTAACTTCCCCCCATTTGTAAAAGTGCTGGAGGATGTGACGGGCAACTCGAAGTATCTGAACTACAACATCGCATTGAGAAGATAGAAACCAAGAATATAGAATAATAATAACTTAAAAAATTAACAGCGTATGTCACAAATTACTGGACACATTTCGCAGATTATCGGTCCTGTTATCGACGTTTATTTCGATACCGAGGGCCAGGATGCCGAAAAGGTGTTGCCAAAGATTTACGATGCTCTGAAGATTGATCGTGGCGACGGGCGCGACCTGATTGTCGAGGTGCAGCAGCACATCGGCGAGGATACGGTGCGCTGTGTGGCTATGGACAATACCGATGGACTGCATCGTGGACTGGAAGCGATCCCTCTGGGCTCACCAATCGTGATGCCTGCAGGCGATCAGATTAAAGGTAGAATGCTGAACGTTATCGGACAGCCTATCGACGGTATGAAACAGCTGAACATGGAGGGTGCTTATCCTATCCACCGCGAGGCACCAACATTTGAGGAACTGTCGACCAAGAAAGAGATTCTGGCCACAGGTATCAAGGTTATCGACCTGCTGGAGCCTTACATGAAGGGTGGTAAGATCGGACTCTTCGGAGGTGCTGGCGTAGGTAAGACCGTGCTCATCATGGAGCTGATTAACAACATTGCCAAGGGACACAACGGATTCTCAGTATTCGCTGGAGTAGGAGAGCGTACTCGTGAGGGTAACGACCTGATCCGCGAGATGATTGAATCAGGTGTTATCCGCTACGGCGAGAAGTTCCGTGAGGCTATGGATCAGGGTAAGTGGGACTTGAGTCTTGTTGACCCTGAGGAGTTGAAGAAATCGCAGGCCACACTGGTTTACGGACAGATGAACGAGCCACCAGGCGCACGTGCCTCAGTAGCCCTTTCAGGTTTGACTGTAGCCGAAGGATTCCGCGATGGAGGTGGAAAGGACGGTGGAGCTGCCGATATCCTGTTCTTCATCGACAACATCTTCCGTTTCACTCAGGCTGGTTCTGAGGTGTCGGCTCTGCTGGGACGTATGCCATCTGCCGTAGGTTATCAGCCTACTCTGGCATCAGAGATGGGATCGATGCAGGAGCGCATCACATCAACAAAGACGGGTTCTATCACATCAGTACAGGCTGTTTACGTGCCTGCCGACGACCTGACCGACCCTGCTCCAGCTACCACCTTTACACACCTGGATGCAACAACCGTATTGGATCGTAAGATTGCTGAGTTGGGTATCTATCCAGCTGTAGACCCACTGGGTTCTACATCGCGTATCCTTGATCCACTGATTGTGGGTAAGGCTCACTACGATTGTGCACAGCGCGTAAAAGAGATTCTGCAGCGCTACAAGGAGTTGCAGGACATCATTGCTATTCTGGGTATGGACGAGCTCTCTGATGAGGATAAACTCACTGTGAACCGTGCACGTCGCGTGCAGCGATTCCTGTCGCAGCCATTCTCGGTAGCATCTCAGTTCACAGGTCTGCCTGGTGTAATGGTGCCTATCGAAGAGACTATCAAGGGATTCAACGCTATTCTGGATGGCGAGGTAGACGACCTGCCAGAGCAGGCATTCCTGAACGTAGGAACTATCGAAGACGCCAAGGAGAAAGCTAAGAAACTGCTCGAAGCCGCTAAGGCATAAGCTTAATTGACAATTGATAAATGATAATTGACAATTATGTTGCAGCTTAAAATAGTTTCTCCGGAAAAGATTGAGTTCGACGGCGCTGTTGAGAGCGTGCTGGTGCCAGGAACAATGGGCCAGTTCGAGATTCTTAACGACCACGCCCCAATCATCTCTACCTTGCAGTGTGGCACGGTGGTATTTACTACTGCCGATGGCAAGCAGCAGTTAGAGATACAAGGCGGATTTGTGGAGGTGCAGAAGAACAAGGTTAGTCTTTGTGTGGAACTGAAAGCAAAGGAGTAAAAAGTAATGACAAAGAGTATCAAGAAGTTGAGTATTGCGTATATGCGTTACGGGGTGATGGTGGCAGTTGCTCTGGCACTTGTTGGCCTCATGGTGATGCAGATATGGTTTCTCGACTTGCTTACGCCCATCATAGTAAGTGTGGTTTTCTCGCTGGTAACATGCGTGGCAATCGCACAGATATGGAAGCGTGTAGCCCAGAGCTCGCCCGACAGTCTGCCCACATTCTTTACGGCTGTGTCAGGCTTCCGACTGCTGTCGGCTCTGGCAGTGATGTTTGTCTATTATCTGGTTGATAATCAGGACTCTATGCTTAGGTTCTTCATGGTGTTTATAGTTTTCTATTTTGGAATGCTTATACATCACTCTATCTTCTTCGCCAGAATTAATAATAGATAAGTAATGAAAAAATTAAGAACGATAATCCTCCTGATGATGGTAGCGCTGCTGCCTACTGCCGCCTTGGCAAGCGAGGGTGGTGAAGGTGAGGAGCTCGACATCCCTGAGATTGTACTCGAGCACCTGGCCGACTCATACGAATGGCATATCGCCAGCTACCAAGGCCATCATATCAGCATTCCGCTGCCCATCATCCTTCGTAGTGCGAGTGATAATCCTGGACAAAAGTGGTTCTTCTGTACTGCTCACAGTCTGCCCAGCCAGTTCTTCTTCAGCGAGGAACATCACGGCAAGATCTATGAGCGCCTGGGAGGTGAGGAGGTTCGCCCACTTGACCTGAGCATCACCAAGAGTGTGCTGCAGATCTGGATTGTGGTGGCCGTACTCATTGTAGTGTTCCTGAGCTGTGCACGCTGGTACAAGAACCACGATGCCAAGAGTGAGGCTCCAAAGGGATTTGTGGGTGCTATGGAGATGATTGTGATGACGATACATGATGACCTCATCAAGTCGTCGATAGGTGAGAAGCACTACCGTCCGTATGCTCCTTATCTGCTCACGGTGTTCTTCTTCATCCTCACTTGTAATCTCATCGGACTGATTCCTGTATTCCCAGGAGGTGCCAACGTTACTGGTAACATCAACATCACCTTCTTCCTGGCTGTATGTACGATGCTTGCCATCAACCTGTTTGCCAACAAGGAGTACTGGAAGGAGATTTTCTGGCCTGAGGTGCCACTGTTCCTCAAGGCCTATCCAGCACCAGTAATGCCTCTTATCGAGCTGTTCGGTGTGTTCACCAAACCATTCGCACTGATGATCCGTCTTTTTGCCAACATGATGGCTGGTCACGCTGTGATACTCTCGTTCACATGCGTTATCTTCCTCGGTTGGTCGATGGGTGTAGGTTTTGGTATGGGTTTGAACATATTCAGCATCATCATGCTTCTGTTTATGAATGCACTTGAGTTGCTGGTAGCGTTTGTACAGGCGTACGTGTTTACTATGCTTAGTGCCGTGTTTATCGGCCTGGCGCACAAGGAGCACCACGCTGAGTAAAATGTAAGAATTGAAAAATTCAAAAATGTAAAAATTTAGAGAATTAAGTAACAACATTATTAATAATTAAAAATTAAAAAATTATGATTTCAGCATTATTTTTAGCCGAGGGTCTGGCTCAGCTGGGCTGCGGTATCGGTGCAGGTATTGCAACAATTGGTGCAGGTTTGGGTATTGGTAAGATTGGTGGCAGCGCTATGGACGCCATCGCTCGTCAGCCTGAGGCTACTGGTAAAATCCAGACAAACATGATTCTTACCTCTGCATTCGTTGAGGGTTGTGCCCTCTTCGCTATTGCTGCTTGCGCATTCCTTATCAAGTAAGGATTGAAGAATTAAAGAATTCAAGAATTGAAGTTTTATGGATTTCAGTAAACTGCCAGCTATCCTTACACCCGATCTGGGACTCTTGTTCTGGATGCTCCTGGCGTTTGCCGTCGTCTTCTTCGTGCTTGCCAAGTACGGTTTCCCTGCCATCGTTGGTATGGTAGAAGAGCGAAACCGCTACATCGAGGACAGTCTCAAGAAGGCCCATGAGGCCCAGGAGCGTTTAGCTAACATCGAGAAGGAGGGAGAATCCATCTTGCAGGAGGCTCGTGCCAAGCAGGCTCAGATATTGAAAGAGGCTGCAGAGACGCGCGACTCTATTGTGGAACAGGCTCAGGAGAAGGCGAGAGCTGAAGGTGCTCGACTCTTGGAAGATGCCCGTGTGGCTATCGAACAGGAGAAGAAAGCCGCTATCGCCGACATCCGTCAGCAGGTTGCTGCACTGAGTGTAGGCATCGCCGAAAAGGTTCTCAAGCAGAACCTTAAAGACGATAAGTCGCAGATGGATTTGATTGACCGTATGCTGGATGATGTTTCTACTGATAAATAAGTAATGTACGTATGGATATAGGAGTCATATCGGTAAGATACGCGCGAGCACTACTCAAGAGTGCTACCGACGCCAAGATTGAGCAGCAGGTGTATGCCGAGATGCAGCAGATAGCCAAGAGCTACATCGAGGTGCCGCAGTTGCGCTCTACGATTGACAATCCGATGCTCTCGAAGGATAAGAAGCAGGCACTGCTGCTTACTGCTGCAGGCCGTGAGCCTTCCGACCTGATGAAGGTTTTCATCAGCCTGGTGCTGAAGGAAGACCGCGAGAGTGTGATGCAGTTCATCGCAAATTCGTACGTCACGCTTTACCGCCAGCAGAAGAATGTCATCCGCGGACGCCTCATCACCGCTGCCGCTGTATCTCCTGAAACGGAGCAGAAAATGCGACAGATGGTGGAGAGTAAGACTAATGGAACAGTGGAGTTTGAGTCGCAGGTAAACCCTGATATCATCGGAGGCTTTATCCTGGAGTACGATACCTATCGTATGGACGCCAGCGTCAAGACCAAACTCAACTCTATTCTTAACACCTTGAAAAAGTAAAAAGGTAAAAAAGTAAAAAGGTAAAAAAATGTCAGATAAGATTAAACCAAGCGAAGTTTCGCAGGTATTGCTCGACCAGCTGAAAGGTATATCGGATGCTGAGAAGTTCGACGAGGTGGGAACCGTGCTCACAGTGAGCGATGGTGTAGCCCGCATCTATGGACTGCGCAACGCCGAGGCCAACGAGCTGCTGGAGTTTGAAAACGGCACTATGGCTATCGTGATGAACCTCGAGGAGGACAACGTGGGCTGCGTGCTGTTGGGCACTACCTCGGGCATCAAAGAGGGCATGGTGGTGAAGCGTACCAAACGTATCGCATCTATCCGTGTCAACGATAACATGCTGGGACGCGTTATCAATCCGCTGGGACAAGCTATCGACGGTAAGGGTGATATCGACCTGAGCGACGCTTTCGAGATGCCGCTCGATCGTAAGGCCCCTGGTGTTATCTATCGCCAGCCCGTTAAGGAGCCTCTGCAGACTGGATTGAAGGCTATCGACTCGATGATTCCTATCGGTCGTGGTCAGCGCGAGCTTATCATCGGCGACCGCCAGACGGGTAAGACCGCCATCGCCGTTGATACCATCATCAATCAGAAGAGTTTCTATGAGGCAGGTAAGCCTGTCTATTGTATCTATGTGGCCATCGGACAGAAGGCCAGTACTGTTGCTGCTCTCGTTTCTACGCTGCAGGAGCATGGTGCTATGCCTTACACCATCGTGGTTGCTGCTACAGCTGCCGATCCAGCTGCTATGCAGTACTATGCACCATTTGCTGGTGCTGCTATCGGCGAGTATTTCCGCGACCGAGGTCTGCCTGCACTCGTTGTTTACGACGACCTGTCGAAGCAGGCTGTGGCCTATCGTGAGGTGTCGCTGATTCTGCGCCGTCCTTCTGGTCGTGAGGCTTATCCTGGTGATGTGTTCTATTTGCATTCACGTCTTTTGGAGCGTGCTGCAAAGATGAACGAACAGCAGGAGGTGGCCGAGCAGATGAACGACCTGCCAGAGTGTATGAAGGGCCATGTGAAGGGTGGTGGTTCACTCACCGCTCTGCCTATCATCGAGACTCAGGCTGGCGACGTGTCGGCTTACATCCCTACCAACGTTATCTCTATTACCGATGGTCAGATATTCTTGGAGAGCGACCTCTTTAACCAAGGTTTCCGTCCTGCCATCAACGTAGGTATCTCAGTATCTCGTGTGGGTGGTTCGGCTCAGATTAAGAGTATGAAGAAGGTGGCTGGTACACTGAAAATCGACCAGGCACAGTATCGTGAGCTGGAGGCCTTCTCTAAGTTCTCGAGCGATATGGATGCTGTAACAGCGATGACACTGGACCGCGGACGTAAGAACAACCAGCTGCTCATTCAGCCACAGTACAGCCCAATGCCAGTAGGCGAGCAGATTGCTATCTTGTATTGTGGTGTTCACGGACTGATGCGTGAGGTGCCCATAGCCAAGGTGCGCGAGTGCCAGACATCGTTCCTCGACAAGCTGCGCTCAGCTCATCCAGAGGTCATCGAGACTTTGGCAAGCGGTAAGATTGACGACGAGACTACCGACACCATCGAGAAGGTGATGTTTGATATCGCTGGAACATATAAAGCCTGATAGCCTATGCCAAGCCTGAAAGAAATTAAAGGCCGCATAGCCTCAGTCAATTCCACGCGAAAGATTACGTCGGCTATGAAGATGGTTGCCTCCAGCAAACTTCATCACGCTCAGGTGGCTATTCAGAATATGCTGCCTTATGAGGAGTTGTTGGAGCACATCCTCAAGTCGTTCCTTGCTGCCGAGGCCGAGGCTCAGACCGTCTACGATCAGGAGCGCCCTGTTAAAAGGGCTGCACTGGTGGTGTTTTCAAGTAATTCGTCGCTCTGTGGCGGATTCAATGCCAACACCATCAAACTGATGACGCAGGTGGTTAATGATTATGCTGAGTCCATTGGGCGCGACAATGTGGAGATTTATCCTATTGGTCGCAAGGTGTTCGAAAAGGCCCGTAAGATGGGGCTCAACGTGCAGGGCGAATACTCTGCGCTGGCCGATCACCCCAATGTGCAGCAGTGCATCGAGATAGCCATGGAACTTGGTGGGAAGTTCCGACGAGGCGAGATAGATAAGGTTGAACTCATCTATCACCACTTTAAGAGCGCAGGCTCTCAGGTGCTTACCCGCAAGACTTTCCTGCCTATTGACATCGAAAGTGAACTGCAGGCCGACCACGAGCGCGATCTTACCAGCAACATCGCTACGAAGCAGAGTCAGGAATACTTGAAGCAGCGTGGCGAAAAGGAGAACAGTCGCGAGCAGGAGGAGGTTAAGCCGCTCAACGATAACTTTATCGTAGAGCCCGACATGAACACCGTACTCTCGCAACTCATGCCTAAGCTGGCACATCTTACGCTCTACACAGCCCTGCTGGATAGCAATGCTTCTGAGCATGCTGCCCGCATGGTGGCTATGCAGACTGCTACCGATAATGCCGACGAGCTGCTACGCGAACTCAACTTGCAGTACAACAAGAGTCGCCAGCAAGCCATCACCTCCGAACTTCTGGATATTGTAGGAGGTTCGGTGAACAACTGATAACAACAAATAATCCCCACCAGATTTGGCGGGGATTATTTATTTTGAATAAATTCTTGCAACAAGTGCGCCGCTTATGTTGTGCCATACGCTGAATATGGCTCCTGGTATGGTGGCCAGAGGGTAGGCAGCAAAATGCAGTGTGGCCAGCGAAGAGGCCAGGCCGGAGTTCTGCATTCCAACTTCGATGGAGATGGCGCGTCTCTTAGCATCGGCTAGGCCGAGCAATCGTCCGATAATATACCCGAGACTTAATCCGCATAGATTGTGGAGCATCACTACCAGCACTACTATCATTCCGCCCACAAGCAACCTGTCGGCATTATGCGAGACAACTATTCCTACCACAAAAGCAATCACAACTGATGAGAATGCTGGCAGATATGGTACGATACTCTTGGTGAACTTAGGCAGGTAACGCTGGAAAACAAGTCCTACGGCTATTGGTGCAATCACCACATAAACGATACTCAGCAGCATGCCGATGGTATCAACTTCAACCATTGTTCCTGCCAACAGCCATACTAATAATGGCGTAAGCAGTGGGGCAAGTAGGGTAGACGTAGCCGTCATGCCCACAGATAGAGCCAAATCGCCTTTGGCCAGATAGGTAATCACATTCGAAGCGGTGCCTCCAGGACAGCAGCCAACCAATATCACACCCAGCGCCAGCTCCTTGGGTAGCGCAAAGGCCCACGACAATCCTAATGCCAACAACGGCATAACTGTGAACTGTGCCAGACAACCTATGATAATATCCTTTGGTCTGCTAAACACGATACGGAAATCTTGTGGCGATAGTGTTAATCCCATGCCGAACATGATGACGCCTAACATAGGGTTAATGGCCCATGTGTCTACCCAAAGAAACGATGATGGCCAGAATAGAGCTACTGCAGCAACCAGCACGACTATAGCGCCCATATATTTTGAAATGTAATTGCAGAGTTTCTTCATCATTTATATATTTTCGCTGCAAAATTACATAAAATCTGCTATATATCGCATATTTTTTGAAAAAGTAAGCAAAAACGCAAAATTTCTATCATTTTATTTGGTAGTTTCGTGGAAATACTTTACTTTTGCAGTCGAAATCAATAAAATTAGAAAGATATGTCAATGTTGAATGCTTGGTTTTACGGCTTTTATTTTTACTTTGCAGAGAACTGTGAAGCGGGAAGTTGCGTATAGAATTCAACTTATGACAATAGGAAGATAAAACAACAAGGTCCCGCTTCACAACATAGTGAAAGCGGGGCTTGTTTTTAGAGCGAGAAAGTAAGATTGTTAGAATATGAAGAGAATAGCAATACAAGGACTGATAGGGTCGTTCCACGATATAGCGGCACACCTTTACTTCGAGGGGGAACAGATACAGCTTATTTGTTGTAGCACCTTCGAACAGGTGTTCCAGCAGATAAAGCAAGACCCCACTGTCATAGGTATGCTGGCAATAGAGAATACGATTGCTGGTAGTCTGCTGCACAATTATGAACTGCTGCGCGATAGCGGCACATCGGTAGTAGGTGAGCACAAACTGCACATCACCCACTGTATCTGTTGCCTGCCCGAGGACGATTGGGACACTATTACTGAGGTACACTCGCACCCTGTGGCATTGATGCAGTGTCGTGACTTCTTGGCAAATCATCCACAGCTGAAGAACGTTGAAGCAGAGGATACTGCAGGATCGGCCAAAATGATAGCCGAGGGGCAGAAACGCGGATGGGCTGCCATCTGTCATGCTGAAGCAGCTAAGTTGTATGGCCTGAAAGTGCTTGAGGACCACATCGAGGATAATAAGCATAATTTTACCCGTTTCCTGGTGGTGAGCAATCCCAACAAGGCCGACATGCTGCGCCCGCTGACTGAGGCCAACAAGAGCAGTATCGTTTTCTCGCTGCCTCATGAGGAAGGTTCTCTGAGCCATGTTCTGGCAATACTCTCGTTCTATAAAATAAATCTGACAAAGATTCAGAGTCTGCCTATCATTGGAAAAGAGTGGGAATATCTGTTCTATGTCGACGTGATGTATGATGATCTGACACGCTATCGACAGGCTGTTGACGCCATTATTCCATTGACGAAGGATTTGAAGATTCTGGGTGAATATAAGGACGGAAAACAAACGAATTGAACATAAAGATTATGATACAACCAGCAGATAGATTGAGTTTAGTACAAGAGTACTATTTCAGTAAGAAACTTAAAGAGGTGGCACAAATGAATGCCGAGGGCAAGGATATAATCAGTCTAGCTATCGGTAGTCCAGATATGCCACCATCTACCGAGACCATCAATAAACTCTGTGAGGTGGCTAAACGTCCCGATGCTCACGGATATCAGTTAACAATGGGCATCCCCGAACTGCGCGAGGCGATGGCCGGATTCTACAAGCGCTGGTATGGCGTTGAGTTATACGGTAAGAGTGAAGTGTTACCCCTGATAGGTTCGAAAGAAGGTATACTGCATATTACATTGGCCTTTGTAAATCCAGGCGAAGAGGTGCTGGTGCCAAATCCTGGTTATCCCACCTACACATCGCTGAGCAAGATTCTTGGCGCAAAGATTGTGAACTATAATCTGCGTGAGGATAATGGTTGGCAGCCCGACTTCGATGAGTTGGAGAAGATGGATCTCTCGAAAGTAAAACTGATGTGGACCAACTATCCCAATATGCCTACAGGAGGTCGCGCCCAGCGCGCCACATATGAGCGACTGGTGAAATTTGCCAAGGATCATGATATCGTTGTAGTGAACGACAATCCATATAGTATGATTCTGAGCGAGGAGCATTTGTCAATCATGCAGGTTCCTGGTGCAAAGGACTGCTGCATAGAGCTGAACTCTATGTCGAAGAGTCATAACATGCCAGGTTGGCGTGTGGGAATGTGTGTGGCTAATGCACAGTTCATACAATGGATTCTCAAAGTGCAGTCGAACATTGAGAGTGGAACATTCCGAGGCATACAACTGGCTGCTGCCGAGGCCTATAATAATACCGACGACTGGCATCGTGAGTATAATATTAATACCTATGCTCGCCGCCGCCAGTGGGCAGAGAAGATTATGGATCTGCTGGGTTGCACCTACGACAAGAATCAGGTTGGCATGTTCCTTTGGGGAAAGATACCTGCTGATATTGAGAACGTTGAGGATCTTACGGAAAAGATTCTGCACGAGGCCCGTGTGTTTATCACACCAGGATTCATTTTCGGTAGTAACGGTCAGCGTTACATCCGCATCTCGCTCTGTGCTAAGGAAGAGAAAATCAAAGCCGCACTCGAGCGCATTTCACAAGTGATTTAGATAAAAAGAACAAAAGAAAATATTAAAAACTAAAGATATGGAATTAGAATTATCACCATTGAATTTACCAAGTGACAATGAACGTCCCTTCGTGATTGCAGGCCCTTGCTCTGCAGAGACTGAGGAACAAGTGATGACTACCGCCAAGCAGTTGGCAATGAAAGGCTGTCACAACTTCCGCGCAGGTGTGTGGAAGCCACGTACCAAGCCAGGAGGTTTTGAGGGTCACGGCGAGCCCGCTCTTGTATGGATGGAGCAGGTGAAGAAGGAAACCAAGATGCTGGTATCAACCGAGGTGGCTACACCTGAGCATGTAGAACTGAGTTTGAAGCATGGTATTGATATCCTGTGGATTGGTGCACGTACATCTGCCAACCCGTTTGCTATGCAGGCTATTGCCGATTCGCTGCAGGGTGTTGACATTCCTGTATTCGTAAAGAATCCTGTGAACCCTGATCTGGAGCTATGGATTGGTGCGATGGAGCGTCTGAATCAGGCTGGTATCAAGCGTTTGGGAGCTATACATCGTGGTTTCTCAAGCTACGAACAGAAGATTTACCGTAATGCCCCCATGTGGCAGATTCCTATCGAGCTGCGTCGCCGCATACCAGAGTTGCCAATCATCAGCGACCCCAGTCATATAGGAGGTCGTCGCGAGTTGGTGGCACCATTGTGCCAACAGGCTATGGACCTTGGTTTCGACGGACTGATTGTTGAGAGTCACTGCGATCCTGATAAAGCTTGGAGCGATGCCAAGCAGCAGGTAACACCCGATGTGCTTGACTACATCCTGAGTCTGCTGGTAATCCGCGATGAGAAGACTACCACCGAGGGTATCACCCAGCTGCGTAAGCAGATTGACGAATTGGATAATCAGCTGATGGATCTGCTGGCAAAGCGCATGCGCGTTTGTCGTGAGATTGGTCAGTACAAGAAAGAACACAATATGACTGTGCTGCAGGCCAACCGCTACAACGAGATTCTTAACAAGCGTGGTGCCCAGGGGTCACTCTGTGGTATGGATCCTGAATTCGTGGCTCATGTCTTCGAGAATATCCACGAGGAGTCAGTAAGACAGCAGATTGAGATTATTAATAAGTAAATTAATATGAGAATATTAGTAATGGGAGCAGGAAAGATGGGATCATTCTTCATCGACCTGCTGAGTTTTGACCACGAGGTGGCAGTGTTTGAGAGAGACCCCAAACGCATGAGGTTTACTTATAACTGTCAGCGCTTCACCTCGTTCGAGGAGATTAAGGAATTCAAGCCCGAGCTGCTGATAAACGCAGTGACGCTGAAATATACAATTCCTGTATTTGAAGAGGTGATACCATATCTTCCTAAGGAGTGTATCATCAGCGATATTGCCAGCGTAAAGACCGATTTGAAGGATTTTTACGAGAAGACAGGCATGCGCTATGTATCTACTCACCCGATGTTCGGACCAACTTTCGCCAACCTTCAGCAGTTGAGCGAGGAGAATGCTATCATCATCAGCGAGGGCGACTACATGGGGCGCATCTTCTTCAAGGATCTGTATAGCAAGCTGGGACTGAATATTTATGAGTACACTTTCGAGGAGCATGATAAGACGGTGGCTTATTCGCTTTCAATCCCATTTGTTAGTACCTTTGTGTTTGCTGCAGTGATGAAGCATCAGGATGCACCTGGTACTACATTCAAGCGCCACATGCGTATAGCAAAAGGTGTACTGAATGAGGACGACTATCTGCTGCAGGAAATTCTGTTCAACCCCTATACAGGCGACCAGGTGGCTCAGATACGTACGGAGTTGAAAGAACTGTTGGAGATCATAGACAAAAAAGATGCCGCAGGCATGAAGAGCTATCTTACAAAGATACGCAACAACGTGAAGCGGGATATAGAAATAAAGAAGTAGTTTATTTTGCTAAAACTAGAATCGCCAGCGACTTGGGAGTTGACGCTCAGGCCACAGATGCTTGGCATACTGATAGTGGTAAAGCTCATAGAGATGAGTGAAACGGGTTAGTCGCTCCACAAAATATGGGTAATTCTTTGCTTCAGGCATTGTCCATAGCACTTCGGCCAGAGCCGACATGCGGGGCAATGCCTGATATTCTACCATACCATCGGTAAACAGATACTCGGTCCAGATGTTTGCCTGACCGCCCAGAATATGCTTTCGGGCTGAAGCGGGAATATTTTCAGGAGCAGGGTCGAGGCCGTAAACCTTTTCTACAGAAATGAATCCGCTGCAGCGTGATGGCTCGTGTTCGGGAGCTTTTGACTGCTGGTAATCGAAGTAGACATGCGATGTGGGAGCCATCACAACATCGTGTCCCAATTTGGCTGCTTTGGCACCAGGCTCCATTCCTTGCCACGACATAATCATCGCATCGGCTGGAGCACCATCGAGAATCTCGTCCCAACCCAATACACGGCGGTGGTTGGCAGTGATGAAATCGAATACACGACGGGTAAAGTAACTCTGTTTGTTCGGCAGTTTGCTGCACTTTACGCAAGCATCCCACTTATCGGTAGGAGCCTCATCGCCACCTATGTGGATGACCTCTGATGGGAAGATATCCATAATCTCTGCAAGTACTCCCTCTACAAACTCGTAGACCTTAGGATTAGCCACGCAGAGCACATCGGTATAAACACCCCAATAATGTCCAACCTCGTATGGACCACCTGTGCAGCCCAGTTCTGGATAACACGCCAGTGCTGCCAGCATGTGGCCTGGCATATCTATTTCGGGTACTACGGTGATGTGGCGCTCGGCTGCATATCTTACTATTTCGCGAGCCTCTTGCTGCGTGTAGAATCCGCCATGAGGTATACCGTCATCAAGATCGGAATTGGTACCAAGAACAGTACCTGAACGCTGAGAACCAATGGTGGTAAGCTCAGGATATTTCTTGATTTCAATGCGCCACCCCTGATCATCAGTCAGATGCCAGTGGAAGGTATTCATGTTGTGCAGCGCCAACAGGTCGATATACTTCTTTACAAAGTCTAGCGAGAAGAAATGGCGCGAGCAGTCGAGATGCATACCTCGCCATGAGAATCGTGGATAATCGGCTATCTCAGCAGGCGAGAGTATCTTCGTGTCGGAAAGTGCTTTACGCAATGTCTGTACACCATAGAAAACACCTGCTGCATCATCGCCTGTAATGGTTACACCATTCTGGTTAACACTCATGTGGTAGCCTTCCTTGTTGACGCAAGTGACAGCCAACTTCAGTTCGATGTAGTGGCAGTTCTTAACACGCTTCTGGGCGATAGGCAGTTGTAGCGCAGCAACATCTTTTATATACTGCTGCAGAAACTCTGCTTCGCGCTGCAGACTGGCTGGTGCCAGAATCTGTACCTTGTCGTTGAGCGTAAAAGGGGTGCCGTCCATTCGGGTAAATGATTGGGGTAGGGGCACAACCTCATAATCAGCCGGCTCTGCAGCAGATGTAAACAACGAATAGTTAAATGTGATTAGTGCTAAAAGCACTAGTGGTTTGAAATTAAAGTTCATAATGCTATTTAGTTTTTATTTTGCTAAAAATTAGAATTTATATTCCACAAATGCCTCCATAGCCTCGTAGCAAGCCAGTCCGAGATTGTCGTAACGCTTGGCTGTCTCGCGATTTCTGTCCTCAGCTCGCTGCCAGAACAAGCGCTCGTCGTTGCCCAGGAATGGGGCGCTCTCCATCTGACTCTGATGGCGCAGGATAGCATTTCGCTTCTCGCGCAACTCCTCGGGACTCATTGGCACACACATCTCGATATCGGCAACATCCCATTCTGCCCAAGCTCCGCGATACATCCATACTCTGCAGTCCTTAAGCCACTCGGCACCAGCCTTCTTTTCCTCGTCGATAGCAGCCAGTACGGCATC
>ONAK01000103.1 GCA_900315765.1 uncultured Prevotella sp.
TGCGCCGATGGTACTGCAATGCAATGCGGGAGAGTAGGAAGCCGCCGTCTTTTTTAAAGAAAAGCCTCGAGGATACAATATCCCCGGGGCTTTTTCGTTTATATCTATGTATGCAATGGACAGATAGAATTCGTCAGACCAAGATTTTGTTGGTTATAGCAGCTGTGATCATAGCTGTTACATCATTATTGATATCTCATTTCCTGGTAAAAGATCTCTCAAACGAGGAACGTAAGAAGATGGAAGTATGGGCGCAGGCCCTTCATGCCCTGAATACAGCCGATGAGAATACCGATCTCTCATTGGTACTCGATGTGATGCAGGGGAATACTACCATTCCTGTTATCGTACTTAACGATAAAGGCGGTATCGATGACTACCGTAATATCGACGATACGCTGCATCTTAAGCAATATGCCAAGCGTATGCTTCAGGCTGGCGATACCATTGTTATTGGAAGTCAGATTGTTTGTTATGACGAGTCTGTTCTGCTTAAGCGATTGTCACAATACCCTTATTGGCAGCTTGGCGTTGTCATGATTTTTGTTGTAGTGGCTATCTTTGCTTTGCTGTCGTCCAAGAAGGCCGAGCAGAATAAAGTCTGGGTAGGATTGTCGAAGGAAACAGCCCATCAACTAGGAACCCCCATTTCAAGTTTGATGGCCTGGGTGGAGATATTGAAAGAAAACCATCCTGACGATGACCTTATCCCCGAGATGGATAAAGATGTGAAGCGCTTGGAGCGTATTGCCGAACGATTTTCGAAGATAGGCTCCCTGCCAGAACCTAAGGAAGGTTCTATGAACGAGGTGCTGGAACATGTGGTGGAGTATATGCGCCGTCGTGTATCAAATAAAGTGGAAATGATTTGTCAGGTGCCCGATCACGACGTTATTGTAAACATGAATGCTTCGCTTTTTGAGTGGGTCATCGAGAATCTCTGTAAGAATGCTGTTGATGCGATGGAAGGCTGCGGAACGATTACTATGTCACTGATAGATGACGATAGTAGGGTGGCTATTGAAGTCAGCGACACAGGTAAGGGAATCCGCAAGAAAGATATTAAGAATGTCTTTACCCCAGGTTTTACAACTAAGCAGAGAGGGTGGGGATTAGGTCTTTCGTTGGCACGTCGTATCGTAGAAGACTATCATAAAGGTCGTATTTTCGTTAAGTCGTCCGAACTTGGGAAAGGCACTACTTTTCGTGTAGAATTGCACAAATAGCCCCCTGTTTGTGTAATATAAGCGGCTGTTAGTCAACGATTTTGCATTAAAATGATAAAAAATTGAAATAACCGTTCCTTAATTGGAAAAAAGTTTGTAACTTTGCACCCCAAATGTGGTAATAATGAATAGTTTAGAGTTGTTGAAGATTGATTTGAAGGGTTTGACAGACGAGGAGACATCCTTGGCTTTCGATCTCGATGATACCTACTTCGAAGCTCTGGACGGTGCCGATGTGAAAAGGGGTTCTTTGCACGTGTCGGTGTCTATACGCAAGGCAACCGGTTTTTTCGAACTCCAGTTTCATACAGTAGGCACAGTCGTTGTACCCTGCGACCGTTGTCTTGATGATATGGACCAGCCGGTAGAGACCAGCAATCGTCTAATAGTCAAGTTCGGAAGCGAATACTCAGAGGAAGATGATATTATCGTAGTGCCTGAGGACGAAGGAATACTCGACACATCGTGGATCATCTATGAGTTTGTGGCATTGGTTATACCCATCAGGCATGTGCATGCACCCGGCAAGTGCAACCCTGCCATGACGAAAGCTCTGGAAGAGCTGTCAGCTGACCGAAGCAGCGATGAGGAGTCCAGCCAGGCCGTAGACCCCCGATGGGAAGCCCTTTTGAAATTGAAAAAGTAAAAAGGTTAAAAGGTAGAAAAGTAAAAAAGTAACAATTAAAAAATTTATAGAATTATGGCACATCCTAAAAGAAGACAATCAAAGACTCGTACACTCAAGCGTCGTACTCATGACAAGGCAGTAGCTCCCACACTGGCAGTATGTCCTAACTGTGGTGCATATTATGTTTATCACACAGTATGCCCAACTTGCGGATACTATCGTGGTAAGGTAGCTATCAAGATTGAGGAAAGCGTAGCTGAGTAAAATGGGTAAAATCAATGCGATAATCACTGGTGTAGGCGGTTACGTGCCCGACTATATTCTGAACAACGAAGAGTTGTCTCATATGGTCGACACCAATGATGAGTGGATCATGACGCGCGTTGGTATCAAGGAGCGTCACATACTTACGGAGGAAGGTCTCGGCACTAGCTACATGGCCCGTAAGGCAGCCAAGCAGCTGATGCAGAAGACCGGAGTCGATCCCGATTCTATCGACGCACTCATCGTTACTACCTCTACAGCTGATTATAAGTTCCCTTCCACAGCATCTATCGTGCTGGGCAAACTCGGACTTAAGAATGCATTCGCGTTCGACTTCTGGGGTGCCTGCTGTGGATTCCTCTACACACTCGACGTGGCAGCCACGATGATCCAGAGCGGACGCTACAAGAAGATCATCGTCATCGGTGCCGATAAGATGTCGTCGGTTGTCGACTATAAGGACCGTCAGACCTGTCCTCTCTTTGGAGATGGTGCAGCTGCGGTTTTGCTCGAGGCTACCGAGGAGCAGAATATCGGCGTGATGGACTCTTATTTCCGCACAGATGGTAAGGGACTTCCTTTCCTGCACCTGAAGGCTGGAGGTTCTGTCTGCCCACCGTCACATTTCACTGTCGATCATCGTCTGCACTACCTCTATCAGGAGGGTCGTACTGTGTTCCGCTATGCGGTAACCAACATGAGTAACGACTGTGCTATTATTGCCGAGCGCAACGGTCTGAACAAGGACAATATCCAGTGGGTAGTTCCTCATCAGGCCAACATGCGTATCATCGAGGCTGTTGCAAAGCGCCTTGAGTTGCCCATGGAGCAGGTGATGGTGAACATTGAACACTACGGTAATACGAGTGCTGCAACGATACCTCTTGCTATCTGGGAATACGAGAATAAGTTAAAGAAAGGCGACAATATGATCCTCACCGCTTTTGGTGCTGGATTTGTTCATGGAGCTTCTTATCTTAAGTGGGCCTATGATGGCAATAAGTAGTGAATAGTGAATAATGAATAGTGAATAATGCATAAAGCAGGATTCGTAAATATTGTTGGAAATCCCAACGTAGGCAAAAGTACGCTCATGAACCAGCTGGTTGGTGAGCGTATTTCTATTGCCACTTTTAAGGCTCAGACCACCCGTCATCGCATTATGGGTATCGTTAATACACCCGAGATGCAGATTGTATTTTCGGATACCCCGGGTGTACTCAAGCCCAACTACAAACTACAGGAGTCGATGTTGGCTTTCTCTGAGTCGGCCTTGCAGGATGCCGATGTTCTACTCTACGTTACCGATGTAGTAGAGAACCCCGAGAAAAACATGGACTTCCTTGAGAAAGTGCAGAAACTCGACCTGCCAGTAATATTGCTCATCAACAAGATTGATGAGCTTGCCAGCCCAACTAGCCATCCTAGCCAGGCTTGCCATACTAGCCCTGCTAGCACTACTAGCCAGGCCAGGCTCTCCACTATCGTAGAGCGCTGGCACGCTTTGCTGCCAAAGGCCGAAATCCTTCCTATCTCCGCCAAGAATAAATTTGGCGTTGATATACTGCTGAAGCGTATTCAAGAGCTTCTGCCCGAGAGCCCGGCCTATTTCGATAAAGACCAGCTCACCGACAAGCCCGCACGATTCTTCGTGTCTGAGATTATCCGCGAAAAGATTCTGCTCTATTACGACAAGGAGATACCTTATAGCGTAGAGGTTTCTGTAGAGCGATTCAAGGAGGACGACAAGCACATCCACATCAATGCCATAATCTACGTGGAGCGCGACTCTCAGAAGGGAATTATCATCGGCCATCAGGGTGTTGCCCTCAAGAAGGTTAGCACCGAGGCCCGCAAATCACTCGAGAAGTTTTTCGCCAAGCCCATCTTCTTAGAGATTTTCGTAAAGGTGGACAAAGATTGGCGCAGCTCTGAGAAAGAATTAAATCATTTTGGGTATAATCTAGATTAACTAGAAAAGCTAGCATAACTAGCCATACTAGAGATACTAGTCATACTAGAGATACTAGCCATACTAGCCCAACTAGAAATAAAAAATAACTATGGGAAATTTAGTAGCAATCGTAGGACGCCCTAATGTAGGAAAGTCTACACTGTTCAATCGCCTGACAAAGACACGACATGCTATTGTCAGCGACGAAGCCGGAACCACTCGCGACCGCCAGTATGGCAAGTGCGATTGGAACGGTAAGGAGTTCTCAGTTGTCGATACCGGCGGCTGGGTAGTCAACAGCGACGATGTATTCGAGGAGGAGATCCGCAAGCAGGTGCTTATTGCCACCGAGGAAGCCGATCTCGTTCTCTTTCTCTGCGATATAAATAATGGTGTCACCGGCTGGGATATGGACGTAGCGCAGATTCTGCGCCGTGCCAAGCTCCCTGTTATCCTGGTGGCTAATAAGGCCGACGACGGCAAGGACCTCTACGATCAGTACGAGTTCTATAAGCTGGGCCTTGGCGATCCATACCCCATCTCAGCCGCCACTGGTAGCGGTACAGGCGACCTGCTCGACAAGGTGCTCGAGATGTTGCCCGAGAAGGCCAAGGATGACCTTGAGGACGGTATTCCCCGTTTCGCAGTTGTTGGTCGTCCTAATGCAGGTAAGTCAAGTCTCATCAACGCCTTCATCGGCGAGGAGCGTAACATCGTAACAGATATCGCCGGTACCACCCGCGATAGTATCTATACCAGATATGATAAGTTTGGTTTCGACTTCTATCTGGTCGACACCGCTGGTATCCGTCGTAAGAACAAGGTTACCGAGGACCTTGAGTTCTACTCGGTCATGCGTTCTATCCGCTCTATCGAGAATAGCGATGTCTGCATCTTGATGATCGATGCCACTCGCGGTATTGAGGCTCAGGATATGAATATCTTCCAGCTCATCCAGAGAAATAATAAGTCACTGGTGGTTGTAGTTAACAAGTGGGACTTGGTTGAAGACAAGTCGCAGGAAGTCATCAAAACATTCGAGAATGCCATCCGCAACCGTATGGCGCCGTTTGTCGACTTCCCCATCATCTTCGCATCGGCTCTCACCAAGCAGCGCATCTTCAAGGTGCTCGAGACGGCAAAGCAGGTATATCTCAACCGCAAGGCAAAGATAGGTACCTCTAAGCTCAACGAGGTGATGCTGCCACTCATCGAGGCCTTCCCACCACCATCAATCAAGGGTAAGTATATCAAGATTAAATATGTGGCTCAGGTGCCCGACACGCAGATTCCTACCTTCGTGTTCTATGCTAACCTGCCCCAGTATGTGAAAGAGCCCTACAAGCGCTTCCTCGAGAATAAGATTCGCGAGAACTGGACACTTACTGGCAGTCCGATAAACGTATTTATCCGCCAGAAATGATGCAGCAGGGTCATCTCTCCCGGCCGAATCGGCCGGGGAAACTAGCATATCTAGCATATCTAGCCCGGCTAGTCAGGCTAGATATGCAAGCCCTGCTAGTTATGCTTGTTTTTCTAGCTGGCTCCTGCAGCAGCCCCTCTAAGGAAGAGCTTGCCTCACTGGCAGCAAAGGGCTATTACCAGCACCTTATCGAGGGCGATTTCGAGCATTTCCTCGAGGGGCGTATGATGGCCGATAGCTTGCCCGCCGACTACCGTTCACAGCTCATCGATGGTTATAGCCAGTTTCTGGCTCAGCAGGTTAAGGCCCGTGGCGGAATCAATGAGGTTCGCGTTTCTCGCGCCTTTACCGATAGTACGCAACAATACACCAGTGTACTCTTGACGCTTTGTTACGGTGACTCAACCTCTGAAGAGGTCGTAGTGCCAATGGTAGAGCACAATGGCCGCTGGATGATGAAGTAACACCCAAAAATAAATATGATGAAAAAGGTTTTATTAGTTATAATGTCGGCCTTTACCTTGAGCGTCGCTCAGGCTCAAGACAGCCTTTCAACTGAATCTTGGTTCAAGAAGAATAAAGCCTTCCAGAATCTCGATGTTTCAGTTACCGCCGGTACCACTGGTATTGGTATAGATGTTGCCTCAAAGATTGGTGACTATGTACAGCTTCGTGCCGGCTACGAGTTTATGCCGCGTTTTCAGACGGGCATCTTTTTCCCTGTAGAGGTTGGGGGACAACCTGCAAAAGCCTACGATTCGAATGGAAATCGCATTGAGTCGCGTTTCGATAAACTTTCTAAGCTTCTTTCTGAGGTTACTGGTTTCCAGGTTGAAGATGAGGTTGAGATGCTGGGAAAGCCAACTATCAACAATTTCAAATTCCTGGTCGATGTGTTTCCATTCAAGAAGAATAAGCATTGGCACTTCACTGCCGGTTTCTATTGGGGCCCATCTAAGTTTGCCCAGGCCGAGAACTCTACTCGTGCTATGACCTCGCTTGTAGCCGTAGGCCTTTATAATTCGGTTTACTATCATGCTGTAAACGATCTTCCGTTATATGATAATATTACAATTATAAACGAGGAGATGCGAAGCAAGTTGATGGAGTATGGTCGTATGGGATTCCCTGTCGGTAAGTTTACTCACGACGTTTATGGTTATTATAAGGAAGATGTGTATTGCAGGGAATTTGGTAATCCAGATTATAAATATGGAGAGATTATCCACCATAAGGGTGATTATGGCTTGATTCATGAGAAGGGTGAAGCCTATATGATGGAACCTGATACCGATGGCATGGTAAAGGTTAATGCCAAGTCTAATTCGTTCAAGCCTTATTTAGGATTCGGCTATGGAGGTCGTCTGTTAAAGGATCGAGACGACTGGCATGTGTCATTTGATGCTGGTGCAATGTTTTGGGGCGGAACACCTTCACTCTATACGCACGATGGTGTTAATCTGACAAAGGATATAGAAGGTGCTAAAGGAAAGGTCGGTGATTGGATTGATTTTATTGGAGGTTTTAAAGTTTATCCAGTACTCAGTGTACGCTTTACTAAGACTATTTTCTAGTTAAATAGAGTTGTTTTGAAAACTAAGTACTTTTCAATTGCTAACTAGTTAGACAGCAATTGAAAAGTACCTAGAAATAAAAATCCCCTTCACAGAGGGGATTTTTGTTTTATTTAATGACAACCTTCTTTCCGGCTTTGATATAGATTCCAGAACGAAGTGCCTTTGTGTCATCTACTTGTATACCTGTGATTGTATAGGTGCCCTTTGGACTATTTTCTTGGGCACTAACCTTGACGTTGCTTATACCAGAGTAAGTATCGCGAGAAACCAGTTGGAAATCTCCTGT